>JABSQD010000001.1 GCA_013214765.1 Mycoplasmataceae bacterium
TACTAAATGTAAAAATTTATTTTTAACGCCTAAGGAAACTTCGCAATTAAAATCTATGTATAAATTATTTTTAGAAAATCAAATGGGAATTAATTTATTTATGATGAATAAAATATAATTTTATTATGAGAGAATAGTATAATTATATTGTAATGCTACAATGGAAATAAAAAATCAATTTGACATAATATATTTATCAGATAAAGAAATTAGAATAGATTCAGAACATAAAAATGAAAGAATCGACCTTGCTTAGTTATAAAAATTGATTTCGGAACAAAAAAGGATGAATCATTTCCATTATTTCAAAATATAGAGATATTGGTTATAGTGAAATGAAATATCAATTATCTTTTGAATTATGAATAGACCTTTCTAATAGACCTTTTAGAATTACAAGTTCACAATTAAAATATTCTAGTTAATTGAATTTATTAAAAGCGGAAGAGAGAATAGATAATGATTAAAAAAATAGAAGATTAGAAACAGGAGATATTTTTAAAAAATTTAAAGGAATTTGGAGTAGAAAGAAAATCAAAAAATGAAAAATTTTTTATGGTAAGATTCGAAACGAAACAAAAATAGGAGGAAATTATAATCTTAAGTTATTTCCTGATTTGGATGAACATATAGATTTTAAAATAATGTTGGTTATTGAACCATTGAAAAAAAGAATAGAAGAATTAGAAAAAATCATCAGAGATTATAAAGATGAAGGGGAAGAAGAAATCACCGAAGAAATTATCGAAGATAATGAAGATGAAGAGGAAGAATAATAATGAATATAGGAGAAATGATTACATATCTACAAAATATAGATGCGAATGATATTGAAAAATTAGAATGTAGATTTAGAAAGTGAATATAATAAAGTTTAATTTTCTATCATTTTTATAGTAAAATTAATATTGAGCATATATTTATATGTCTTATATTATATGATATAGATTAACTTATTTTAAAGACTAAGCTATATAAATTAAAAATAAACGAAAGGAAAATTATGGCAAAAAAAGAAAAATTTGATCGTTCAAAAGAACATATTAACATTGGGACAATTGGTCATGTTGATCATGGTAAGACAACATTAACAGCTGCCATTACAACAGTTTTATCTAAAGCTGGTGGTGCAACAAAAGCTATAGATTATGCATCTATTGATGCTGCACCTGAAGAAATAAAGAGAGGTATTACTATTAATACATCTCATGTTGAATATGAAACAGAAAAAAGACATTACGCACATATCGATGCTCCAGGGCATGATGCTTATGTTAAAAATATGATTACAGGAGCTGCTCAAATGGATGGGGCTATACTTGTTGTTTCTGCAGCAGATGGACCTATGCCTCAAACAAGAGAACATATTTTATTATCAAGACAAGTTGGTATTCAAAAATTAATAATTTTTATTAATAAATGTGATTTAGTTAAAGATGAAGAAATGTTTACTATTGTTGAAGAAGAAATCAAAGAATTATTAATACAATATGGATTTGATGGAGAAAATACTCCATTTATAAGAGGATCAGCACTTAAAGCTTTAAACGGTGATGCTGAATATGAAAAATCAATTATGGAATTAATGGATAAAGTAGACACTTACTTCCCAATTCCTGAAAGAGATAATACAAAACCTTTCTTATTACCAGTCGAAGATGTATTTACAATTACAGGTAGAGGAACAGTTGCTACTGGTAGAGTAGAAAGAGGAAAAATCAAGGAGGGTGATGAGATAGAAATAGTTGGTATTAAAGAAACACAAAAAACTACAATTACAGGAATTGAAATGTTTAGAAAATTACTTGATTATGCAGAAGCAGGTGATAATGTTGGTTTGTTATTAAGAGGTATTGATAGAACTCAAATTGAAAGAGGACAAGTTATTGTTAAACCCGGTTCAATAAAAGCACATAAAAAATTTAAAGCAGAGATTTATGCACTTACAAAAGAAGAAGGCGGAAGACATACACCATTTCTTTCAAATTATAGACCACAAATTTATTTAAGAACTACAGATGTTACTGCAACTATCGAATTAGATAAAGGTGTTGAAATGATCATGCCTGGAGATAATAAGGAAGTAACATTTAATTTAATTGCACCAATTGCTTTAGAATTAAAAACAAAATTCTCAATTAGAGAAGGCGGAAAGACTGTTGGAGCAGGTACTATAACAAAAATTATTGAATAGAAATTTAAATAATTAATGTTTAATTTATAGAATTTAAGTTAATCACCAAACATAATAAAATTTTAAGAACACATTAAATGTGTTCTTTTTTTAAAAAAAATTAAATATATGTTTTTTTTAAAAAAAATGGTTTGTTATAATTATTAATATGACAACACAAAATGTGAAAAAAACAAATAATAAAAATGAGAAAAAAAGACGTTTTAAGTTTCCTAAACTTCCTTCTGCTTTAACAATTATTATTGGGGTTGTTGTTTTTGCAGCTATACTTACATGAATACCTCATGGTTCTACACCAGATGGAACGACAATTGATGGATCTTTAGCTAGTTGGAATGAGTGAATACTTAATAATGCTATAAAAAGTGGCGGAACATTTGTTTTTACAATAGGTAGTGGAACAGCAAATGCCACAGTTTATTCATTCGAAATTCTTGCCGATTCTTTCCAAAATTATGAAGAATTAATAGATAGGGGAGGATTTATTTTAACAGTTATTAGTGGTCCAGGATCACTTGCGAATATTTCTGGATTAAGAGCAACAAATGAAATAATTAATATATTTGGATTAGATGCATTAATTAATGAAGATCAAATTTTAGTTACACACATTGATTTACCATGAACACTTAAAATGTTTGAAGACGGAACATTTTCACAATTTGGCTTATTAGATACAGCTAGAGCTCTTATTGGTGGATATTGAGCAGCGTTTGATGTTGCATTATATTTAATTGGTATATTTGCAATAGTTGAATTATTAACAAGAACAGGAACTCTTAAAGCAGGAGTTGGTTCTTTAGTAAAAGGATTAAATAATAAAGAAATTATTCTATTGCCAATATTATTTTTATTATTTTCTTTAGGGGGAACTCTATTCGGAATGCAAGAAGAGACATTAGGATTATTGCCTATTATTGTTCCGGTTATTATTTTAGCTGGATTTGATGCCCCATCAGGAATGATGGTAGCTGCATTAGGTACAACTACAGGTATTGCTTCTTCAGTCCTTGATCCATTTTCAGTTGGAGTAATGGCTGATGGATTAGGATATGGAATTGGAGTTGGGATTTTTCAAAGATTAATTTTATTTGTAATTTATACATCGTTTGGAATGATGTTTATTACATGATATGGATTAAGAGTTCAAAAAAATAAGAATAAATCTATTGATAAATCAGAAATTTCTAATAATCAAATTTGAGCAAAAAAAGAAATAGGAGACATTACCAATCTTGAATCAATGACAGGAAAACAAACTACAGCATTAGTAATTTTTGGATTTGTATTCGGTTGAATGATATTTTCATTAATGCCATGAATAACTTGATTTCCAGAATTAGCATTTAACGAAGGTTGAAATATATTTTCACATATTTTTTATGGAGATATATTATTAGGAAACTGATATTTTATTGAATTAGCAATATTATTTTTCTTAGCAGCAATTTTAATTGGTGCAATATTTAAAATAGAAAGTAAAGAAATGATTAATGTGTTCTGAACTTCTCTTAGAGAAATGTTTGGAGTAATTACAATTATTTCCTTTTCAAGAGCAACTTCAATGATTTTGACATTATCCGGTTTAACATATGGAATGATTTATGGAATGATTAATATTGAACAACTCAATAGTATTTCACCATTATCATTTATGTTAATATGAGCACCAATATTTTTAGTTATGGCAATATTTATTCCATCAACTTCAGGATTGGCAGGTATAACTGCGCCCATAATTGGAGGAGTAGTGTCGGCTTCAGGACCAACGAATGATCCTCACACATTATTATTGGCATCTGGAATATTAATGATATATCCATTAGCACAAGGTGTTATTAATATGTTCTCTCCATCTACAGGAATTATAGTTGTTCAAGCAGAACAATCTAAAGTTAATTTCGGTAAAATAATGCCATTATTAATAATATATGCTGTAATGATTTTAGGAATAGGTATTATTTCATCATCATTAATTATGGTTGTTAATACGATTTTAATATAATAAATTAAATTTTTAAATAATACAAATAAGTGTGAAAGTGTTTTTATTTAATTGTATATTTATATATATATTTTGTTATTATATAACTAGTATTAAATCATAATAAATATACACTGAATGTAGTGGTAAATTATATAATTAATATTAACTTAAAAAAATAACAAATCAAATTTGAAAAGAGAATAAATCTTATGAAAAATAAAGTAATTAAAATTAAATTAAAATCTTATGATCCAAAACTTATAGATAAATCAATGAAAAAGATTATTGCGGTTGCAAGATCGACAGGAGCAAAAATATCTGGAGTTCCACTTCCTACAAGAAGAGAAGTGTTTACAGTTTTAAGATCAGTTCATGTTAATAAAACATCAAGAGAACAATTTGAACTTAGAACTCACAAGAGACTACTTCAAATAATCAAATCAACATCAACACCCGAAACAATGGATAAATTAAATAGAATTCAATTATTTACAGGAGTCTCAATCGAAATCAAGCTATAAGGCTTGTTAATGTCGTATTGAATTAATAATGAAAGGTATACTAGGTAGAAAAGCTGGAATGACAACTATTTTCGCTAATGATGGTAGAGCAATTCCAGTTACAATTATAGAAGTTAAACCTAATTCAGTTTTGCAAGTTAAAACAATTGAAACTGATGGGTATGAATCTATTAAATTAGGTGTTGAAGATAAAAAAGATCAAAAGGCTACAAGAGCTGCATTAGGAGAAGCTAAAAAAGCAAATACAGTAGCTAAATATTTTATAAAAGAAATTAAAAATATGAAGAACTATAAGTTGGGCGAAACTCTTTTAGTTGATATTTTTGAATCAGGGGAAATCGTAGATGTTATAGGAACTTCAAAAAGTAAAGGATTTCAAGGTTCAATTAAAAGACATAATCAAGCTAGGGGTCCAATGGGTCATGGATCTAAATCTCATAGAGTTACAGGATCAATTGGTGATATTAGAGGTCATGTTATAAAAGGAAAAAATATGCCAGGACATATGGGTCATGACCAGGTTACAATTCAAAACTTAGAAGTTGTATCTATTAATTTAGAAAATAATGTAATTTTAATTAAAGGTTCAATTCCAGGTCCAAATAAATCATTTGTTGTTATTAAAACTGCAGTTAAAAAAAGTAAAGTAGGAACTGCAATTGAATTAGTTAATGTTAAAATTGAACACATTAAAAACGAATTATTAGAGGAAGCTAAAAAAGTTGGTGCAGATATTAATTCAACAATGACAATTGAAGAAATGAGAGAAAATATTGATGAAGCATCAATTCAACATAAAAAAGATCTAAAAGAACATAAAGAACTTCTTGTTAAAGCAAAAGAAATAAAAATATCAAAAGCTGATAAAATGAAGTTTAGCGATTTGAAAATTGCTGTTCAAAAAGCAGAAGAAGTTATGGAATCTAGACAAGAAACATCAGTGTCAACAGAAAAGGAAACTTCAATTGAAATCAAAGAAAAAAAAGAGGAGAAGCATAATGGCTAAATTAAACGTTGTTAATGTACTTGGAGAAAAAGTATCATCAATAAATATTAAAGATGAAATTTTTTGTATTGTTCCCCATAATCAATCTATGTTTGATACAGTATTATCAGAAAGATCCGCTTTAAGACAAGGTACTCACAAAACAAAAACAAGAACTGAGGTTTCTGGTGGTGGAAGAAAACCTTGAAGACAAAAAGGAACAGGTAGAGCAAGACAAGGTTCAATTAGATCTCCTCAATGAAGAGGAGGAGGAGTTGTATTTGGACCCACTCCTTTAAGAAATTATGAACTTAAAGTAAATAAAAAAGTTAGAAATTTAGCTTTAAGATCTGGTTGGTCAGTAAAAATTGCCGCAAATCAAATTCATGTTATTCAAAATATGAATTTTGAAACACCTTCATCTAAAGATTTTATTAAAATGCTTAATAATGTTAAAGTAAATGAAAGAAAAGTTATGTTAGTTTTAAATGGAGATGAATCAGAATTTAATACTTATTTATCTGCAAGAAACTTAGGAAATGTATTGCCTGTTTTTATTGAAGAAGTTTTATTAGACGATATTTTAAATAGTACAGCAATTATTTTTACTGAATCAGTATTAAAAAGTATTGAGGGGAGATTAGAGTAATATGAAAATGAATGTTAATGATGTTATTAAAAAACCTATTATTACAGAAAAATCTTCTGATTTATTATCAAAAAATGTTTATACATTAGAAGTTGATTCGAGAGCATCTAAAATAGATGTAAAAATTGCCATTGAAACAATTTTTTCTAAATCAGGAGCAAAAGTTTCTAAAGTAAATATAATGAAAGTAAAACAAAAATCTAAAAGATTAGGAAAATATGATGGTTTTAAAAAAGGATATAAAAAAGCTATGATTACATTATCAGAAGGTTCAATTCCGGTTTATGGAGCTGAGGGTGTTGTAAACAATGAAGCAAAATCTAAAAAATCAATTAAAATTATTGATACAGATAAAATTATGAAAGAAGCAGAAGGAGAGTAATATATGTCAACAATTAAAAAATATAAACCAACATCTCCTGGAAGACGTAATTCTTCAGTTATTGATTATAAATCAGTTATTACAACTGATAAATCTGAGAAATCATTAACAGTATCAATTACAAAAAATGGTGGTAGAAATAATACAGGATCAATAACAGTAAGACATAAAGGTGGGGGTTCTAAAAGAAAATATAGAATTATCGATTTCAAAAGAAACAAAGATGATATCCTAGGAAAAATAGCAACAATAGAATATGATCCAAATAGGACATCGTTTATTGCTTTAGTTCATTATATTGATGGTGAAAAAAGATATATTATTGCAACAAAAGATATGCAAGTAGGGCAAATGATTATGTCAGGTCCTAATGCAGATATTAAGCCAGGGAATAATTTACCAATGAATTTAATGCCAGAAGGTACTACAATTCATAATATTGAATTAAAACCAGGAAAAGGTGGAGAATTAGTAAGATCAGCTGGTACATCAGCTCAATTATTAGGTAAGGATGATTCTGAAAAATATGTAATTATAAAATTAGCTTCTGGAGAAGTTAGGAAAATATTAGCTAAAAATAGAGCTACAATTGGTGAGGTTTCAAATCCTTCTCATAATTTAGTAAGATGAGGTAAGGCCGGAAGAAATAGATATAGAGGTATTAGACCTACAGTCAGAGGTTCAGTAATGAATCCTAATGATCATCCTCATGGAGGAGGAGAAGGTAAGTCGCCGATTGGTAGACCAGCACCTTTAACACCATGAGGTAAAAAGGCACTTGGAGTAAAAACAAGGAAAAAAAATAAACAATCCAATAAATATATTATTAGAAGAAAAGGGGAAAATTAACTTATGGCAAGATCACTTAAAAAAGGACCATTTATTGACGATCATTTAGAAAAAAAAGTTAAAAAGGCTATTATAGAAAAATCTAAAAAACCAATTAAAACTTGATCAAGAAGAAGTACAGTTTTTCCCAATTTTGTTGGTTTAACATTTCAGGTTCATCAAGGAAAAGAGTTTATTAATGTTTTTATTACAGAAGATATGGTTGGACATAAACTTGGAGAATTCGCGCCCACGAGAAAATTTACTGGGCACGGGGATGATAAGAAGAAATAGGAGAGTGTAGAATATGGAAGCAAGATCAGAATCAAAAGTAGTAAAAGTTTCATCTCAAAAAGCAAATCTAGTTTGTGAATTAATTAGAAATAAATCTATCGAAGAAGCATTTGCAATTTTAGAAAACTCAACTAAAAAATCAGCATCTATTATAAGAAAAATATTAAATTCAGCAGTTGCAAACGCAACTGAAAATCATGGGATGACTTCAGAAGGATTATATATTAAATCTTCTTTTGCAAATGAAGGACCAACAATGAAAAGATTTAGAGCAAGAGCAAAAGGAAGAGCTGATCAAAAATTAAAAAGAACAGCTCATATTACAGTTATAGTTACAGATGAAAAGAGGGGAAAATAAAATGGGACAAAAGGCTAATCCACTAGCATTAAGACTTGGAATTAATAAAGAATGAACATCGAGATGGTATGCACCAAATAACAAAACTTGAGCTATATGATTAATTCAAGATAAAAAAATTAGAAAATATTTTGAGTCATATATTAAAGAATGAGCTTTATCTGATATAGAAATTGATAGAACCACATCTGAAATTAAAGTTACTATAAATACTGCTAAGCCAGGAATTGTTTTAGGACAAGAAGGAATAAATATAGCAGTAATAACTAAAGAAATTTCTAAAATAATTAGAAATAAAGATATTAAAATTGAAGTAATAGTTAAGGAAGTAAATAATCCAGATTTAGATGCAACTATTGTTGCAAATGAAATTGCGTTATCTTTAGAAAACAGAGCTTCTTTTAGAATGGCACAAAAAAGAGTTATTAATAGAGTTATGAGATCAGGTGCCAAAGGAATTAAAACACAAGTTTCAGGAAGACTTAATGGTGTTGATATGGCAAGAACTGAGGGATATTTAGAAGGAGTTGTACCACAACAAACTTTTAGAAATGATTTAGATTATGCATTAGCATTAGCACATACAACATATGGTGTGTTTGGAGTTAAGGTTTGGATTTCAAGAGGTGAATTATTAAAAGGTCAAGAAAGAAAGGAATTTAAAAAACCTGAAAGAACAGATAGAAGAACAAATTTTATTAGAAATAAAGATGTTGTTAGAGATAGTAGGATACCAGACGATAAACCTGTGGTTCCTGTAAAAACTAAAGAAAAAGTTATTGGAGGTAATGAATAATGTTACAACCAAAACAAGATAAATGAAGAAAACCATTTAAAAAAAAATATACAGGAAAAGCAAAAAGAGGAACAAAAATTTCATTTGGAGATTATGGTTTACAAGCTAAAGAAGGAACATGAATTACTTCTAGACAAATTGAGGCAACAAGAATTGCTATTACAAGATTTTTGCAAAGGCAAGGAGAATTACACATTAGAATATTCCCTCATAATCCAATGACTAAAAAACCTTTAGAAGTTCGTATGGGAAAAGGAAAAGGTTCAGTAGATCATTATGCAGCTGTAGTTAAAGAAAAAATGATTTTATTTGAATTAGGTGGAGATATTAATGAAAGTGATGCATTAGAAGCTTTAAGGCTTGGAATGCATAAACTTCCAATTAAATGTAAAATTGTAAAAAAAGGAGAAGAAAATTAATATGTATAAAGCATCAGAATTAAGAGTTAAAACTAAAGAAGAATTATTACAATTAATTTCAGAGTTAAAAGGTAAATTATTAGCTTTAAGATTCGAATCCGCAACAGGACAATTAACAGAAACACATTTACCATCAGTTACAAGAAAAGATATAGCATTGATTTTTACAGTATTAAAAGAAAAAGAAAATGGTTTAGTTTTTGAAACAGATATAGAACCTTCAACAATAATATCAAAAACTTCTAATAAAAATGAAACTATTGTACAAAAAGAAATTAAAGGAGATACTAAATAATGCGTAATACAAAAACAAGAAAAACATATTTAGGAACAGTTATATCTGATAAAACAGATAAAACAATTTCAGTTCAAATGGATACATATAAAGCTCATAAACTTTATGGAAAAAGAGTTAAATATTCAAAAAAATTTGCAGTTCATGATGAAAAAAACGAAGCTAAAATTGGTGATACTGTTTTAATTATGTCTACCAAGCCATTTTCAAAAACTAAAAATTTTAGATTAATTGAGATTAAGAAAGTAAAATAAGGGGAGTAAGTTATGATACAAACAGAAACTAGATTAGTTGTTGCTGATAATTCAGGAGCTAAAGAAATACTTGTTATTAGAAATCTTGGTGGATCTAAAGTTAAATTTACAAATGTTGGAGATATAGTAGTAGGGTCAATTAAAAAAGCACAACCTAATTCAGGAGTAAAAAAAGGACAAGTTGTTAAAGCAATAATTATTAGAACAAAACATGGAATTAAAAGAAAAACAGGCGAGTATGTTAGATTTGATGATAATGCAGTTGTACTAATTAAAGAAAATGGAGAACCAAGAGGAACAAGAATTTTTGGTCCTGTAGCTAGAGAATTAAGAGAAAAAGGATACAATAAAATTGTTTCACTTGCTCAGGAAGCATTATAGGAGGTAATTATGAAAATTAAAATTGGAGACAACGTAGTAATAATTGCTGGAAAAGAAAAAGGTTCAATCGGAATAGTGTTGGCAATTAATCCTATAACTAATAGAGTTGTAGTCGAAGGAATTAATATTAAAACAATTCATGTTAAACCATCACAATCAAATCCAGATGGAGGTATTGAAAAAGTCGAAGGCTCAATTCATATATCTAATGTTATGGTTAATGTTGGAGATGTTAAAGATGCATCAAAATCTAAAGTAACTAAAGTAGGTTATAAATTAGAAAAAAATAAAAATGGTAGAAAAGAGAAAAAAAGAATTTCTAAAGTAACGAAGGAGGAAATTTAATTATGGCTATTAAATCAAGATTATTTATTAAATACAATAAAGAAATTAAATTATCCTTGGCAAAAGAACTTTCAGTTAAATCTATTATGCAAGTTCCTAAAATTAAAAAAATTGTTATTAATATGGGACTTGGAAAGGCTGTTAATGATAAAAATATTGTTAAAGATGCAGCTGAAGAATTATCAAAAATAACTGGTCAAAAGGTTATTGAAACTTATGCAAGAGCTTCAAATGCTTCATTCAAAATTAGAGAAGGAATGCCATTAGGTGTTAAAGTAACTTTAAGAGGTGAAATAATGTATAACTTTTTGGATAAATTAATTACCATAGCATTACCAAGAATTAGAGATTTCAGAGGTGTAAATCATAAATCTTTTGATGGAAGAGGTAATTATTCATTAGGTATTTCTGAATTTATTATATTTCCTGAAATTGATTTAGATAAAGTTAGTTTTATGAAAGGGATGGATATTTCAATTGTTACTTCGTCTGATAATAATAATGATTCTTATAAGCTTTTAGAAAAATTTGGAATGCCTTTTAAAAATATTAAAAAAGAAGGAGAAGAGTAATGGCAAAAAAATCAAAGATCGCCAGACAACAGAAACATCAAAAGTTTCCTGTTAGAGAATATAATAGATGTAAGCTTTGTGGAAGGCCACATGCTTATATAAGAAAATATGGAATTTGTAGAATTTGCTTTAGAAATATGGCTTCAGCCGGGGAAATTCCAGGTGTGAAAAAATCTTCATGATAAAGAAAAAGGAGGAAATAGATTATGTTTAATGATCCAATAGCTGATTTATTAACTAGAATTAGAAATGCTAATCAAAGAAAACACAAAAGTGTTTTGATTCCATTTTCAAAATCTAAACAACAAATAGTAGAAATTCTTAAATCAGAAGGCTACATCAATGATTTTTTAATTAAAGGAGAAGGTGTAGAAAAAAATATATTGATTATTCTTAAATATAAAGGTAATCAAAAAGTTATTATAGGTTTGAAAAGAATTTCAAAACCAGGCTTAAGAGTTTATACAAATGTAGAAAAATTACCAAAAGTACTTAATGGATATGGAATAGGAATTATTTCAACTTCAAAAGGTATAATGACTGATACAAAAGCTAGAGAAGAAAAATTAGGCGGAGAGGTAATGGCTTTCGTTTGATAAACGAGAGGAATAAATTATGTCAAGAGTAGGAAGAAGAGATATAACATTATCTGAAGGTACTTCTGTTATTGTAAATGGAAATATTGTTACGGTTAAAGGTATCAAAGGTGAATTAACAAAAGAATTTTCACCATTGATTAAAGTATCAGTAAATGAAGCAAAAATAATAGTTACAAGAGTCAATGATTCTAAACAAACAAAAATGTTACATGGAACAACAAATTCACTTATTCAAGGAATGGTTCAAGGTGTACAAACAGGATTTGAGAAAACTTTAGTAATAATTGGAGTTGGATATAATGTTAAAGAAATTGATGGAAAATTACAATTCTCATTAGGTTTATCTCATAAAATTGATTTAAAAGTTCCGGCACATTTGAAAGCGGAAGTAATATCACTTACTGAATTAAAAATTTTAGGAATTGATAAGCAACAAGTTGGAGAATTTGCTGCAAAAATTAAAGCATATAGAAAACCAGAACCATATGGTGGTAAAGGTATTAGATATAAAGATGAATACATTGTTAGAAAGGTTGGAAAAACTTCTAAATAGAAAAAGGTAAATTATGGCAAAAACATTAAAACAAAAAAGACATATTAAACATTTAAGAGTAAGATCTAAAATTTCTATAGGAACTAAAGAAAGACCTAGATTAAATGTATTTAAATCAAATACAGGAATTTATGCTCAAATAATCAATGATGAAAATGGAACAACTATTGCATCTGCATCAACTCAAACTTTGAAATTAAAAGGTAATAATATTAAAAATTCTATTAAAGTCGGTAAAGCTATATCAGAAGCAGCTAAATCTATTGGTATTGATACAGTTATATTTGATAGAGGTGGATATATCTATCATGGTAAAATAAAAGCTTTAGCAGAAGCAGCAAGAAAATCTGGATTAAAATTTTAAAGGGGGATATATGTTTTTTAGTGAAAAAGAAATTTTAAATAAAGAAACTACTGAAGTAGTTAAAGAAGAAACTATTAATGAGGTTAAACAAGAAGTTATTGAAGAAGTTAAAGAAGAAACTACTGAAATAGCAGAAAAAGAAATTACACTTATACAAGAAGAAAAAATAATTATTAAAGATGATGAATCATCTTTAATTAGTAAAACAAAATCAGTGACAAAAAATAAACCAGACACATCTGAAGCTATATCAAATGATTTTTTACCAGGTAATTTTGATCCATTTGCAAGACGAATTAATCCTAGATTCGCAAACAAAAGAGAACAAGAATTTGAAGAGAGAGTATTGCAAATTAAAAGAGTTATTAAGGTTACTAAAGGTGGAAGAAGATTTAAATTTTCGGCATTAGTAGTAGTTGGAGATAAAAAAGGTAGAGTAGGGTATGCCGTTGGTAAACATATTGAAGTTCCTGAAGCTATTAAAAAGGCATCAAGACAAGCTAAGAAAAATATATACCATGTAAAAATAGTTGGAATTAGTGCCACATTTCCTCATGAGGTAATTGGACATAAAGGAGCAGCTAGAGTTATGTTAAAACCAGCTGTTGAAGGAAAAGGTATTATTGCTTCAGATATTATTCGTGCTGTTGTTGAGTTGGCTGGTTATAGAAATATTTATTCAAAAAACTTAGGAACCAATAATCCATTAAATGTTATTATTGCTACAATAGATGGATTAACAAGAATGAAAACTAAAGAAGAAATTGCAAAATTAAAAAGCAACTTTCTTAAAAAAGAAGTTATAAATAATAATAATAATAATAAATTAAAATCAAAACCAGTTATCAATAATAAAGGAGAATAATTATGGAATTACATAATATGAAATCTGCATCAGGTTCAAGACATAATAAAAAAAGAATTGGACGAGGAGATAAAACTGCAGGAAGAGGAGAAAATGGTCAAAAATCAAGATCTGGATATTCAACTAAAATTGGATTTGAAGGAGGACAAAATCCTCTTTATAGAAGACTTCCAAAAAGAGGATTTTCTAATTCGATTTATAAAACAATTTATTCAATTGTTAATTTAGATTCAATTCAAAAATTAAATATAAATGAAGTTACTCCTGAAATATTAATAGAGGTTGGAATTATTAAAAATAATTATGGATTATTAAAAGTATTAGGAAATGGCGAAATTAAGTCACCAATAAAAGTATCGGCACATAAGTTTTCAAAATCAGCAAAAGCAAATATTGAGAAAGCAGGAGGAACAATTAATTTATTAGTTGCTAATTTGCCAATAGAAGAAACTTCAAGAAAAATTGAAGTAAAAAATTAATAAATCAATAATATAAAATAATTTTAGTTATAAAAAAACTAATAAATATATTTAAATTGTTAAAAATTTTATAGAGTTTCTATAAAATTTTTATTATATTTATAATATTATATATTATAGGAAACCTTTTTAGATTATGGTAAAATTAATAAGATATAAAAATAAATAAAAACAGATTTGCGGATTCAATAATCGTGCCCTTAGGGTTTTATTGTTAGAAACATTTCGAAGTTAAAACGAGGAGAAAAAATGACAAAACCAATTATCTCAAAAGATAAATTATTAGAGTCAGGAATACATTATGGACATCAAACAAAGAGTTGAAATCCAGCTATGAAACCATTTATTGCAATGTCAAGAAGAAACATTCATTTGATTAATCTTGATAAGTCTACCCAATCACTTGAAAATTCATATAATATTGTAAAGAAAATTACTGAAAGAAGAGGAGTATTTCTTTTTGTAGGAACAACAAAACAATCTTCAAAAACAGTTAGAGAAAATGCTGAAAGAGTAGGGTCATTTTATATTGATCATAGATGATTAGGGGGAATTTTAACCAATTTTAGAACTATTCAAAATTCAATTAATAAATTAAAAAAATTAGAAAGATTAGATAAAACAGGATTTGAAGGATATACTAAAAAAGAAGCTATTCTAATGAAGAAAAAATTAGATAAATTAGAAAAAGTATTAGGCGGAATAAAACACATGAGAAGATTGCCGCAAGCTATTTTTGTTACCTCTATTAGAAATGAAGATATTGCAATTAAAGAAGCAAGAAAAATGAAAATTCCAGTATTTGGAATTGCTGATACAAATGTAGATCCCTATACAGTTAATTTTCCGATTTTTGGAAATGATGATGCTAATAAATCAACTGCATTAATTACAACTGTAATTGCAGATGCGATTGCAGATGTTAAAAAAGAAAAAAAATTAGCAGCATATGTTGAAAATGATGAAGTAGAAATTATGGGAATAATTCCACAAGAGGAAAAAAGATCAAGATATCCAAAAAAAGAATATAGATTCAAAGATGATAATTCTTATGCAAAGAGAAAAGAATTTAAAACATTTATTCAAAAACCCGAGAACAAATTAGTCGAAACTAAATCTAATGCAGATGTTAAAAAAGAAATTCAACCTAAGCAAGTTGAATCAAAAGAAATCAAATCAAATATAGTTTTAGAAAAGACAATTTTAGTTAAAAAAGTTACCAAACCAAAACCACCAACAACAAAAGTAACAACAACTAAAAAAGTTACCAAACCAAAACCATCAACAACAAAAGTAACAACAACTAAAAAAGTTACCAAACCAAAACCCAATATAAATACAAAGAAAAAAACAAATTCTCTTAAAAAAGATATAAAACCAAAAGTTAGAAAAATTAAGGAGAAATAAGTTATGTCAATTGAAAAAATTAAAGAATTAAGAAAAATGTCAGGAGCAGGAATGCTTGATGTCAAAAAATCTTTAGAGGCCACAAATTATGATATAGATTTAGCTGCAGAATGATTAAGGACTAATGGGATTGTTAAAGCAATTAAAAAATTAAATAGAATTGCTTCAGAAGGATCAATATTTGTGACTAAAAATAAAAATAAATCAGTGTTAATTGAAATTAATTCAGAAACTGATTTTGTTGCATCAAATGAATTATTTATTTCAGAGTCTAATAAAATTTCTGAAGCAATTTTAAAATCAGATGTTGCTTTAGAAAATAACGAAACAGTATTATCATTAAAAATTGATGGAAAAACAATTGAAGATATTTTGACAAATATGACAGCAATAATTGGTGAAAAAATATCTTTTAGAAGATTTGCTTTGTTCAAAGGCGAAACAGGAATTTATAAACATTGAAATTCAAAAATTGGTGTTATTATTTTAGCTTCTGGAATTTCGGAAGAAATATTAAAAGATGTTGCTATGCATATAGCAGCGATGAAACCTGATTTTTTATCTAAAAATGATATTTCAAAAAAAATAATAGATAAAGAAACAAAACTAGCAAAAAAAGAATTATCTATTCAACTAGAAGGTAAACCTAAAGATATTCAAGAAAATATTATTAAGGGAAAAGTTAATAAAATATTATCAGATAGTGTTTTATTAGAACAATCTTTTATTAAAGAACCATCTAAAAAAATAAAAGATATCATAGGAACAGGAAAATTTGAATCATTTGTAAGATATGAAGTTGGAGAAGGGATTGTTAAAGAAGAAATAAGTTTTGCTGAAGAAGTTGCAAAACAAGTTAATCAATAAAAATATTTTTTATTTAAAATAGAGAAGTTATGAAGAAGTATAAAAGAATTTTATTAAAGTTATCAGGAGAAGCCTTAGGGTCATCCTCATCCATTTTAGATAAAGGAATTTTAAATGGTTTATTAAAACAAATAAAAACTTTGAGAGATGAATATGATATTGAAATTGCAATTGTAGTTGGCGGAGGAAATATTTTTCGTGGTCAAATATCAGAAAATTTAGGAATGGGAAAGGATACTGAACCAGCAGATTATATGGGAATGTTAGCAACTACCATTAATGCATTAGGTATGGTTACTTTTTTAAATAATCATGGAGTAGAATCCGTTCTTCAAAATTCTTTATTTTTTGAAAAAATTTCTAATGGAATTAATTCAGAAGAAGCAAAAAAGGATTTAAAATTAAAAAAAATTGTTGTTTTTGGCGGAGGGACAGGAAAACCTTATCTTTCAACTGATACTGCAGCATCAATGAGAGCAATTGAAATAGAGGCAGATGCAATATTAATGGCTAAAAATGGTGTTGATGGAGTTTACGATGATGATCCTAGAATAAATTTGGATGCAAATTTTATTCCATATTTAACATTTGATGAAGTTATTAAAAGAAAATTAAAAGTTGTTGATTTAGAAGCTATGGAAATGTTGAAAGATAAAAAAATTGATTTATTATTATTTAATATGAACACTCCAAATAATATAATTAATTTATACAAAGATATAAATACAAGAAAGACTATTATTAGTGAAAAATAACATGGAACAAATTATACAAACTACAGAACAGAAATTAAATTCTGTTATTGAATTATTAAATGAAAAATTATCTTTTATTATTGCAACAGGGGCAAATCCTTTAATGTTAAAAAATATTCAAGTTAAATATTATGAAACAATGACTCCATTAGTACAAATGGCAAATATTAAATCTTTAAATCCTTCAATGTTAATTGTTATTCCGTTTGATAAAGAAATGATTAAAGATATTATTGAATCCATTCATAAATCTAATTCAGGTTTAAATCCAGTGGAAGAAGGAGATTCAATAAAAATTATAATTCCTCCAATGACATCGGATAAAAGAGAAATATTTGCTAAAGAAGCAAAACGAATTGGAGAAGAATCAAGAATTCAAGTTAGAAACATTAGAACTAATTCTAATAAAAAGATAAAATCATTAAATTTATCCGAAAATGAAGAAAGGTTTGCTGAAGAGAAAATTCAAAAATTTGTTGATTTAAAAAATAAAGATATTGAACAAATTATTAAAATAAAAATTAAATCTCTATTAAGTTTATAAAATTATGACTATAAAAAAAACTATAAAAAAAATTGAAAATAAAGATAAAAAACAAAATAGAAATTTTACTTCATTAATTTTGATTATTTTTTTAATACC
>JABSQD010000010.1 GCA_013214765.1 Mycoplasmataceae bacterium
GTTCTTAAAAAAGTTATAAAGGAAAATTAAAATGAAAATATTGATAATATCAGATATACATAATGATTTAAAAAAACTTAAAGAAATATTTAACTCTAATAAAAATGTAGATATAAAAATATATTTAGGAGACTTTCAAGTTTCGAAATCAGAGCAAATAAAATTATCAAAAAAATTTGATTATATTGTAATGGGTAATTGCGATTATTCTAATATTTCTCCCATAACGAAAGTAATAACTTTAGAAGGGATTAATATATTTTTAACTCATGGACATTATTATTCATCTTTATTTACTAAAATTGATTTTTCGAAATTATTAATTGATGCAAAAAAACAAAATTCATCAATTATTTTACATGGCCATGATCATATTTCTGCTAAAGAAGTTATTGATGGAATAATAAGATTTAATCCTGGTTCCCCGTCATATCCAAGAAAAGGTCCTCCTTCGTATGGACTTCTTATTATTGAGAATAAAACAATTATATCATTGGAGCATATTATAATTTAATCTCTAATTAAAATTTAAGAGTTTTAAATCTTAATGAATAGTAAAAAATGGTATTATTATATTGTTGGTTGTCATAAAAAAATGCCCGGGTAGCTCAGTAGGATAGAGCACGTGCCTTCTAAGCATGGGGTCACAGGTTCGATTCCTGTCTCGGGCACCATTTTTTTATCAAAAAAATATTTTTTTGCTAATTTAGATAGTAAAATATTAATATATATGGAAAATAAATATTATATTGAAATTCGAAATAAAATAGAATTATTTATTATTAAAAATGAATATGAAAAGGCATTAAAAGTAATTAATGAAGAATTATCTATGCCATACATTCCAATAGAGTTTGAGAAGTTTTTATTGGAATCTTTAAATAATATTCCAATTAATGATAAAAAAAGTGTGTTTAATTTATCTTTGGAAAAAATTCTTGATTTATTAATTAAATTAGATAAAAGTAATAAAGATTTTTCGGAACTTATTCAACATTTAAGTAAATTTAATCTTAAAAATGAAAAAGATGAATTAGAATATTATTTTTCTAAATCAGAGAACAAAAGAAATAGAGCAATGATATTTGAATTATTAATTAAAGAAAAAGTTGATATGGAGTGTGAGTATGGAAACCCTACTAAAGTAGAACCAGTTACTGAATCAATATCATATCTTGCAGATAAAGAAAAACTTAAAAATAGATTAGATAAAATCCCAACCTTGATAGAACCATCATATAGATTATTAGATGAAATATATTTAACAAAACATTTAGGACAAAATTTAGACAATGAATATATAGATATGATTTTGTTTACATTGTCAAGAATATTTAAAGATGATGAATTAGTTAATGGTATTGATAATTACGATGAAATAAAATTAAAAATACAAAATTTTAAATCATTCGACAACTTATAAATAAGAGTATAATTTAAAAGAATTATTATAAAAAGGAATTACAATGGCAAATTTAAAATTAATTAAAAATGATAATTACGTTAAAGTAATTATTAAAGAATCAGGAGATAATTGAACTTCGTTCATTAATAAATCTAAAAAAAATCTAATAGATAATTTAGAACTTAAAGGTTTTAGAAAAGGAAATGTACCAGAAAAAATAGCTGAACAAAATATTTCAAAAAAGAATATTTGACATAAAGCTGCTGATTTATTGATAGAAGTAGAATATTCTAAAGCAATTCAAATGTTAACGAAAGAAAAAATAGCCACAAGACCAACATTTGATATAAATAAGGTAACTGATGAAGAAATTGAAGCAGAATTAAAATCAGTTTTGATGCCTAGAATTAAAATAGGAAATAGAGATTTGATTAAAATAGAGTTTAAACCTGAAAAGGTTACTGAAGAAGAAATAAATATCGAAGTTAAACAATTAAATGAGATGTTAACAAAAACAATTAATGTTGAAGATGAAAAAGCAGTAGTTAAAGTTGGAGATGTTGCAAATATAGATTTTTTAGGAAAAACAAATGGAAAACCGTTTGAAGGTGGAGATTCAAAAGATTTTGATCTTGAGATAGGGTCTAAATCATTTATCGATGGATTTGAAGAAGAGATTATTGGAATGACTAAAGGTCAAATTAAAAATTTTAAAATTACATTTTCAAAACAATATCCTGAAAAAGATTTAGCAGGTAAAGAAGCAGTTTTTACAGTCACATTAAATATGATTAAAAAAATAACTTTACTTAAGGGAAAAGAATTAGAAACAAAACTTAAATCATTTGGATTCGATTCAAAGGATGATATTGTTACAAGAATTAGAGAAGTTGCAATAGAAAAAAAAGAGCAAATGGAAAATGATAAATTTTTTAGAGAATATATAAATGAAATTATTAAATTAAAAGATACAAATGTTATTATTCCTCAAGAAATTTTGGATCAAGAAATTGAAAAAGAATTCAAAAGAATGGAAGTTCAAATAGTTGAACAAGGAATGAATATGAAAGATTATTTCAAAATGTTAGGTACATCAGAAATAGAATTTAGATCAAATAATTTAAAAGATTCAGCAACAAAAAGAGTTAGAGATGGATTAATATATTCACATCTTATTGAAGAATTAAAGATTGAAGTAAAAGATGAAGATTTAGAGTCAGAATATAAAAAAATTGCAAAAGATTCAAAAACTTCAATTGAAAAAGTAAAAAAACAAATAAATAAAGAATCTATCGAATCTAATATTATTTTTATAAAACTAATTAATAAAATTAAATAATTAATTTAAGGAGAACAAATTGGAAACAAAAAAACTACCAATACTATATATTAGTCAGGACACCATTCTTCCTCAGTCAATTAAGGAAATTAAAATTTCGAAGGAAGAATCTATACTTACTATTAATGTTGCAAGAGAAAGAAATAAAAATCAATTGATTATAGCTCCTAAACATCCAAAAAATGATTTTGGAATTTTAGCAAAAATTATTAAAGTTAATGATGAATTAGGTCAATATATAATTATTGAAGGAATTAAAAGAATAAAATTTAAAAATTTAACTATTGATAATAATGGTGTTAAATATTCTGAATTCGAAACATTAAAAGAAACTATTGGTAAGAAAAAAACAATTATAGAAATTAGAAATATTTTAACTTATTCAATTGAAAAGTTCGAAGAATTACCATTTGAAGTAGACAAAACAGAAGTAGAGGAATTAAAAAAACTTACAGATTCTAAATTCATTGATAGATTTGCTTCTTTACTTCCGTTATCTTCTAAAGAATTATTTCCATTAATTTCAATTATTAATATTGAAAAAAGATATATTTATGTTGTTCAGCAATTTACAAAAATAGCTGATAATTCTTTATTACCAGATGAATTAAATGAAACAAAAGATGGAATAAATAAAAGAGTACAAAAAAAAGTTCAATCACAACAAAAAGAATATTATTTAAGAGAACAAATTAAAGCTGCTCAGTCAGAGCTTGATGAATTAACAGGGAATGATAATGAATTTGATGCTTATAGAAAAAGAGTAAAAAATAATCAATATCCCAAACATATAAAAGAAAAATTAATGTCTGAAATAAGAAAATTAGAACAAACTCCCGCTCAAGCTCAAGAGGCTAATATCACAAGAACATATATTGAATGATTATTAGATTTACCATATTGAACAAAAACTGAAGAGATTATTGATATTTATAAAGCACAGAAAATTTTGGATTCAAATCATTATGGATTAGAAAAACCTAAAAAGAAAATTATTGAATTTTTAGCAGTAAAACAACAAAATCCTAATGCAAAAGGATCAATAATTGCATTAGTTGGACCACCAGGAACAGGGAAAACAACAATGGCTAAATCAATAGCCGATTCATTAGGAAGAAAACTAGTTAAAATTTCCTTAGGTGGAGTTAAAGACGAAGCTGAAATTAGAGGTCATAGAAGAACATATATTGCTTCTCAACCAGGAAAAATTATACAAAGTATGAAAAAATCTGGAGTTATTAATCCTATTATTTTATTAGATGAAATTGATAAAATGTCAGCTGATTTTAAAGGAGATCCAACTTCAGCAATGTTAGAAGTTTTGGATTATGAACAAAATTCACAATTTCAAGATCATTATCTTGAAGAAGAATATGATTTGTCAAATGTTACTTTTATTGCGACTGCAAATTATTTTCAAGATATCCCAGAAGCACTTATTGATAGGTTAGATATTATTGAGGTTTCTTCATACACAGAACTTGAAAAAATACAAATTTTTAAAAAACATTTATTTAAAAAAGTTCTTGATGAAACTAAAATTGAAAAAAGATTATTTAAATGAAATAATTTAGCAATTAAAGAATTAATTAGACATTATACAATAGAGGCTGGAGTTAGACAATTATACAGAGAAATGAATACTGTTGCCAGAAAACTATTAGTTAAAAAATTTAATAAAGACTTAAAAAATTCTATAACAATAACACCTAAATTACTTCAAGAGTTATTGGGCCCAAAAAAATATGATTATACTAAGATTGATAAAAAACCTCAAACAGGAACAGTTACTGGTTTGGCATGAACACAATATGGAGGAGACATTCTTCCTATTGAAGTAAGTTTGCACCCAGGAAAAGGAGAAGTTATTATCACAGGACAATTAAGAGATGTAATGAAAGAATCCGCAACAATAGCTTTGTCTTTTATTAAGGCTAATTCTGAATCATTTGGAATTAGTAGTGAACAATTAAAAAAAATAAATGAAATGAATATTCATATTCATTCTCCAGATGGAGCGACACCAAAAGATGGGCCATCAGCTGGTGTGACATTTACTACAGCTATTATTTCTGCATTAACGAGTAAAAAAGTATCCCAATATATTGGTATGACTGGTGAAATTTCTTTAAGAGGACATGTTTTACCAATCGGTGGTTTAAAAGAAAAATCAATTTCAGCATATAGATCTGGATTGAAGAAAATTTTTATTCCTAAAAAAAATATTAAGGATTTAATTAATATTCCTCAAGAAGTAAAAAATAATTTAGAAATTATTCCAATAGAAAGATATTCAGAAATATTTAATGAAATATTTAAATAGATATTTATAGATTTATTTATGCAATATTTATAAAAATTAAAATGTTTTAGAATAAACTTCACAATGACTTTTAAAAGAAAGTATTATTTTTTGTATAATATAATTATTGAACAAAATAAAAATTAAATATAATCCAAAACAATCAGAAAAAAAAATACAATCATTTTGAAAAAAAAATGATTATTTTAAATTTACAAATAAAGGAAATAAAACCTTTTCTATTATTATGCCACCACCAAATGTAACAGGAAAATTACATTTAGGTCATGCATGAGATTCTTATTATCCAGATATGTTAATCAGATATAAACAATTAAATGGATTTGAATCTATTTGATATCCAGGAATGGATCATGCAGGTATTGCAACACAAGCTAAAGTAGAACAAAAAATTTTTAATGAATATGGAAAAAATAGATTTGATATTGGAAGAGAAGAATTTATTTGTAAGGTTTGAGATTGAAAAGAGCATTATGCATTAAATATTGAATCACAATGAGATAAATTAGGTATTGCTCTTGACTATGATAAAACTAAATTTACATTAGATAATGATGTTAATTCATTAGTTCTAGATTCATTCATTAATTTATATAATAAAGGATTAATTTTTAAAGGTAAAAGATTAATTAATTGAGACCCTGTTTTAAAAACTGCTATTTCTAATATAGAAATTTTACATAAAGTTCAAAATTCTAAAATATATAATATTAAATATAAATTTGAAAATTCAAATGAATATATTATCATAGCAACCACAAGACCAGAAACAATGTTTGGGGATGCGGCAATTTTTGTAAACCCTAATGATAAAAGACATAAAGAAAAAATTGGTAAATTTGTTATTAATCCTTCCAATGGAGAAAGACTTGAAATAATGTCTGATAAATTTGTTGATATTGAGTTTGGAACAGGAATTTTAAAAGTAACTCCAGCTCATGATTTTAATGATTATAAATTATATAAAAAATATAATTTAAAACTTGTTAATATAATGAATGAGGATGCAACATTAAATGAATTGTGTGGAAAATATTCAGGGATGAATATAGATGATGTTAGAAAATCTTTAATTAATGAATTTGGTTCTAATGGAGTATTAGATTCTATTTTAGATTATAAAAAAACTGTTGGTATTTCGGAGAGATCAGGTTCTATAGTTATACCAATGATATCTGAACAATGATTTCTTAAATCATCTCATTTAGCAAAAATGGCAAATGATGCTCAAAAAAAAGATTCTACTAAAATTGATTTTTATCCTTCTAGATTTGAACAAGTATATATAGATTGATTAAAAAATATGGAAGATTGATGTATTTCTAGACAATTATGATGAGGACATAGAATTCCAGTATGATATAAGAATAAGGAAATGAAGATTCAAATAGAATCTCCAGGAAAAGAATGAATTCAAGATGAAGATGTTCTTGATACATGATTTTCATCAGCACTATGACCAATAGCATTTCTTAATAAAGATGTAATTTCTAGATCCGACAATATTAATTATTTGTCAGATACATTATTTACTGGATATGATATTATATTATTTTGAGTTTCAAGAATGATTTATCAATCTTTAGAATTGAAAGAAAAATCTCCTTTTAAGAAAGTTATTATTCATGGATTAATAAGAGATAAATATGGAAAAAAAATGTCAAAATCATTAAATAACGGAATTAATCCAATCGATGTTATTCATAAATGAGGTTCAGATTCTTTAAGATCATTTTTATTAGGAAACTCAACACCAGGACAAGATATTAAATTTAATGAAATAAAAATTCAATCAGCATGAGATTTAAATAATAAATTATTTAATTCTTGAAAATTATTACAAATGTTAATTGGTGATAATAAAATTGAAAGAAAATCTATAAAAAATTTAAATTTATCTAAAATAGATAAATATATTGTTTCTAAAATATCTTTATTTAAAAAAATATTAGATAATAATATTGAAGAATATAATTTATCAATTATTTTTAATGAAATGAATAAAATAGTTTTTGATGATTTTTCAAATAATTATTTAGAATTTATCAAACAAGATAAAAAAAATATAAAACAGTTATCTAGAGCAATTAATATTTTCACTGAATTGTTAATACTTTTACATCCGATGATACCTTTTGTCACTGAGGAAATTTATCAAGAAATGAAAAATATATCTTCTCTTAAGAAATCAATTATGGAGGAAAGATTTTCGTCAATTACTCCAATATTTGATTATGATATTAAATTATTATTGGCTTCATTAAAGGTTGCCAGAATTATAAATTCAAAAATGGAATTTAAGAAAAATGATAATGTTGAAATATTTATCGAAACAGATAAAAAAATTAATATTAATTTTATAAATAAATATATTTCATATTTAAATGCTTATATAACTACAAAGAAAAAAGATGAATATAATGAAATAGAAATATTTCCAGATATTGGAATAATATATTCAACATTTGATAAAGCAAATAATAAATCAATTGATGAATTAAGAAAAATAATTTTTAAAAAAATAAAATTTGAGATAAAAAGATCCAATTGAATTGTATCTAATAAAAAATTTATGTCAAATTCAAATTCTCAATTAGTAAAGAATGAAAAGAAAAAAATTAAATTTTATTCAGATTCTTTAGAATTTATGAAATAATAAAATAATGAAATTTAAATATTTAAATGAAAATAATATAAGATTAGATAAATTTCTATCACAAGAAATTGATTTTCTTTCGAGAGAACAAGTAAAAAAATATGTTAAAAATGGATGTGTATTTATAAATAGTATTGTTAAAACAAAACCGAATCAATTAATTTTTTTTAATGATGAAATTACATTTTTATTAGAAAAAACTAATTTTAGTAAAGATTTAAAACCTTGACCAGAGGGGAAAATGCCTAAAATTATATATAGTTGTGATGATTATTTAATAATAGATAAACCATCAGGATTGGTTGTCCATCCTGGAGTAGGAAATATTGATAATACATTGGTAAATATATTGATTTCTCAAGATATTCCACTTTCAAAAATTGAATCAAATAGACCAGGAATAGTTCATAGAATAGATAAAAACACTTCAGGATTACTTATTATTGCAAAAACAAATAAATTTCATGATTTTATTTTAAAAACTTTTTCTAATGGAAAAATAGAAAAAATTTATGAACTTATTACAGATGGAAAATATAAAACATCAAAAGGAATTATAGATGCTCCGATTGGAAGAAATCCATATAATAGAAAATTAATGATGACAACGTTAAAAAATTCTAAACCAGCTAAATCTATTTTTTTTATAAAAGAATCATTTAAATATAATGAATATGTTGAATTTAAAATTTTGACAGGTAGAACACATCAAATTAGAGTTCATTCTAAATTTATGGGAGCAGAAATATTTAATGATCCTGAATATGGAAAAAAAGTACATAATTTAGAATTTGGACAATATTTACATGCAAAAAAAATATCATTTACTGATATGAATGGAAATGTAAAAATATTTCATTCTGAATTGCCTAAACAAATGATTGAAATGCTTAAAGAATTAAGGGCTTTAAAATAGTATAATTTATATGTTATGGCAAAAATTAATATTTTAGCTCTTGGAGGGTTAGATGAAAAACAAAGAAGACTTTATATTTTAGAAATTGATTCTAAGATATTTATTCTTGATTCGGGAGTATATGAACCTTTAAATAATGATTTTGGAATACAACATTTTATTCCAAATATGGAATATTTAAGTTTGAATAAGGATAAAATAAAAGCAGTATTTTTATCTTCATCAAATAGAATGAATATTGGTTCTTTATTAGAAATAGTTAATATTAAACCTGATGTTGAAATATATGGTTCTAAAACAACATTAGATTCATTAAATATTTTTTTCAAAGGATTTGCAGAAGAATGGAAAAAAATTATTTATGAAAAAGGAGAAACAAAGAAAATTTCTGGAATTGAAATTAAAGCTATTAATATGGCATCAGTTTTACCTGGAACTTATGGTTATCAATTTAAAACAACAGAAGGAAATATTCTTTACTTTACAGATTATATTTTAGATTCGATTAAAGAATATGAAGTTTCATCTATATCTGGATTTTTACCATTAATAAATGATAAAAATTTATTATTGATTTCTGGTGTATCGATGGCAAAAGAAAACGAAGCACTTTCATCTAAATTTAAAATAAAAGATTTGGTTAAAAAATATTTTAATAAAAAGCAAAGATTAGTTGTTGTTGTTTATGAAAACGAAATAATAAATGTTGTTGAATTAATTGAGTTATCTAGAAAAAATAAAAGAAAATTATTTATTAAATCAAGAACAATGTTCTCATTGATTACAATGATGATTGCAAATGGAGATATTAAAGAATTTCCAGTTAAAAAATATTCAGAATATAGAGAAGAGGATTCAGCTAAATCAATAGTTATTCTTTCAGGGACAAGAACAAAACTTTACAAAACTATCGATACTTTAATTGAAGCTCATAATAAAAATGATTTCGCATTTGAAAAAAATGATATTGTTTATTTTGCTGCTCTTCCTCAGCCAGGAAACGAACATATTTTTGCTGGAGTAACTAATAAAATTTCTAGAATTGATCCTATAGTTATTAAACCATCTGTAAATGAAAAGAAAATATTTGGCACAACAGCATTTGATATAAGAAATATGATTGATTTATTAAAACCAAATTATTTTATGCCAGTATCAGCTTTTTATACACAATTATCTATTGCTAAAAATATTGCAGAACAAAATGGTATGGATTCTAAAAAAATAATAATTGGCGAAAATGGAGAAGTGTTTACAATTAATAAAGGAATTTATGAAGGCATTAATTATAGAGTTAAAGAAATAGAATCTAAAGTTATTGAATCGGTTGGAGATGTTTCGATAAATAGTAAATTAATCGATGAAAGAAAATCTCTTGGTAAAGATGGTATTGCAATAATTTCATTTATTTATAATATAAAAAAATTAGTAATTGCTTCTGACATTGATATTCAAATGAAAGGTGTGGTCCTTTCTAAAGGACAAGAAGATGTTCTTGATAAAATAAAAGAATTAATTATAAGAACAACTGATGAATTATCAGAAACAAAACAAAATGTAAAAAAAGGAATTCCTTTAATAAGAAAATTAATAACTAAAATATTTAGAGAGAATTTTAAAAAGGTTCCAAATATATTATTTAATATAATGGAGAATTAATATTATGAATTTTTTTAAAAATGTGTTTAAAAAAGGGAATAAAATAACGGGATTATTATTAATTCTATTTTCTTTATTAATGTTATTTTCATTAATAATATTTTCATGAGGATATAATCCTTTATATGCAATACAAACTGTGACATTACTTCAACTTTTCGGAACTGGAACAACGGCTGTATGTTGATTTTTTTTCATTTGAATAGGTATTAAATATTATTTAATAATAAATATAAATTTCTTTTCTAAGAAAAGAACAGCAATGATGTTTATTACAATATTATTAATAACTTGATTACTATCAATTATTTCAATAGAATTAACTTTTAAAAAACCAGTTGATTTAAAAGAATATTATAATCAAACATTTTTTGAACCCTTAAATAATTTATGAATAAATTATAGTTCTTGAAATAAATTTGATTTAAAAGAAATAGGAATAATTTTACCACTTATTTTTTGAATATTAGGTGGTTGAGAATATG
>JABSQD010000011.1 GCA_013214765.1 Mycoplasmataceae bacterium
ATAATTTATTTTTATCAAATGAATATTTATTAGATGAAGTTATTTTTATTAATATTGGTAAAAAAAATAAATATCTAATATGAAAATAATTATGTATTATAATTATTAATATGAATTAAAGACATTATTATATAATAAATGTCATTTTAATTATATATTTTAAAGTATGAATTCAAGAACGATAAAAATAATTAATAATGTAAATAAATTTTATGCATCAAGTTTATCATTTGTGTGCTTTTTAAGTATAACTTTAGTATTTGCAATTATTCAAATAATTCTTTATGTAACAAATATTATTTCTCTTAATGGAACATATTTTTCAGATCCTACTGGTCAAGTTGCAGCATGATTAGCATTAGGGATATCGCTAACTGGATGTTTCGTTGGTTTTATAGGAGCTATTTTGAATCTTAGAGGATCGTTAAATTTTGTTTATTGAGCAACTAGTCAATTAGTGTTATCAATTTTAATATCTTTTTTTGCAGGGATTATATTAACTTCTGTTGCTTTATTCTTTTCAATGATAGCTACAATATTTAGATATTTTGCATGAAAATTAAAATGATTGGATAAATGAATTTTTAAAAAGAAAACATTGCATATTTTAGTGACAATTTTTGTAATTATTATTAGCATAGTTTTTATAATTTTGGTAGTCTTTATTGATAGTATGCATCAATATGTAAACGGAGACCCCAAACCATTATGAACAGGTATTTTTGATGCTCTTAGTGCATCTTTAATAATTGGAGCATCAATATTATTAATATTTAAATCAAGATGAGCATTTGTATTATATTTTATAACTAAAATATTTGCTATTTCTAATTATGCATATACAGGGAATATAATTTCTAGTGTTCAATTGATATTATTTATTTCAATGGATATTACAGGTTTTATATCTTGAACAGGGAATCTTGTTCCTGATACAGTAACTTATGAAGAATAATAAATTGTATATACAATTAATATAATATGATTATAAATAGAACTATTATATATATAATCTAAATATAGGAGTAAATAATGAAATTAAACGTAACATCAGAATACGGAATACTAAAAAAAGTATTATTACATAGACCTGGAGCCGAAACAGAAAACTTGACTCCAGATACTTATGAAGAATTATTATTTGATGATGCTTATTTTTTAAAAAAAGCACAAGAAGAACATGATGTATTTGCATCAGTTTTGAAAAAAGAAGGAGTAGAAGTAGTCTATCTTGAAGATTTAATTACTGAAACAATTTCAATTTCAGAAGAAATAAAAAAATTATTTATTGAACAATTTATTTATGAAGCAAAAATTGATAAAAAATCTAAATTATTTCCAGTGGTTGTTAAATATTTAAATTCGTTTAAAGATAATAAAGAAATGATTATTAAAATAATGGCAGGGGTTAGATTTTCAGAATTAAATAATAATGGAATAAAATCTTTATCAGAAATTAGTACTAATAAATTATTTGTATTAGATCCAATGCCTAACTTAATTTTTACAAGAGATCCATTTTCAACAATAGGGAAAGGAATTTCATTACATACAATGTATTATGAAACAAGAAAAAGAGAAACATTGTTTGCGTATTATATATTTAAATTTCATCCAGAATATAAAGAAACTACACAATATTATAATAGAGATAGATCTTCTTCAATAGAAGGTGGAGATGTAATGATTCTTACAAAAGATACTATTGCAGTAGGAATTTCTCAAAGAACACAAGCTCAATCAATTGAAAAATTATCTGAATCTTTATTTCAAAAACAGGAAAATATAAAAACTATTTATGCTGTAGATATTCCCAAAGGAAGATCGTGAATGCATTTAGACACTGTTTTTACTCAAATTGATAAAAATAAATTTTCAATTTTTAGTAATTATAAATTTGATATTTTTAAATTAACTAAAAATGATAATAAAATAAAAATTGAAAAATATACTAAAGGAATTGATAAAGTTATGACAGATGTATTTGGCGTAAATGCACAATTAATTCATTGTGGAAATGGAGATCCATTAATTTCTGAAAGAGAACAATGAAATGATGGTTCAAATGTTCTTGCTATAAGACCAAACACAGTAATTACATATGAAAGAAATTATGTAACTAATCAAGCATTAAGAGATGCAGGAGTTAAAGTTATAGAAATCCCATCAGGTGAATTATCACGTGGTAGAGGCGGTCCTAGATGTATGTCTATGCCATTAATTCGAGAGGAAGTTTAAAATGTCTTTTAATTTACATGGAAAAAATTTAATGACAATTAGAGATTGAACTAATGAAGAAGTAAAACATGTTCTTAATTTATCTAAAGTTCTTAAAGAACAAAGATATACAGGTCAATCACAAAATTTAATGAATCATAAAAAAAATATTGCAGTTATTATGCAAAAAGATTCAACTAGAACAAGATCTGCATTTGAAGTTGCTGCATTTGATTTAGGAATGAATGTAACTTATATTGGTGGAACTGGTTCACAAATGGGTAAAAAAGAATCTATTGAAGATACAGCAAAAGTATTATCAGGATTTTATGACGGAATTGCATTTAGATGCGGAGCACATGAAGATGTAGAAATGCTTGGAAAACACTCAATGGTTCCAGTTTGAAATGCGTTATCAGATGATTTTCACCCAACACAAATGTTTGCTGATTATTTAACAATTATTGAAGAATTTAATAGAACAGATATTAAATTTGCATTTTTTGGAGATGCTAGATCTAATATGGGTAATTCACTTATGTTAATGGCAGCTCATATGGGCGCAGAATTTTGAGGAGTAGCACCAAAAGAATTATGACCTAAAGAAAAATTACAAAAAGAAGCTAAAAAAATTGCGAAACTTACTGGAGCTTCAATTAATTTTACAGAAAATATTGAAAAGGGAGCAAAAAATGCTCATGTTATTTATACTGATGTTTGAGTATCGATGGGAGAACCTGATGAAGTATGAAAAGAAAGAATTAAACAACTTGTTCCATATAGAGTAACAAAAGATGTTATGGATTTAACACATTCGAGATCAATTTTTATGCATTGTCTTCCTGGATTTCATGATACTAACACTAAGGTTGGAAAAGAAATACATGAAAAATTTGGAATTGATTGTATGGAAGTTACTGATGAAGTATTCAGATCTCATAAATCAAGAGTGATGGTGGAAGCAGAAAATAGAATGCATACAATTAAAGCGATTATGCTTGCGACAATGGGATTTTAATATTCCTTATTATATATTAATTATATAAAACTTAAATTGAAGAGTTGCTTCAAACATTATAAATTAGGAGGTGTAGATGAATACAAAAATAAGTAAAAATTCTAATGATAAAAAAAAGAAAAAGGTTAAATTTAAAATGCCTTCTTCTTTAATGATTATTGTTGGTGTCTTATTCTTTTTCATTGTATTTACTTGAATATTATCTTGAACTGGAGCAAATTATGAAGTTCCTACTGGAGGATACAATCCTGAAACAGGTGAATTTATTCCAGATGGAGGATTTGAGATAATACAAGTAATTCCGGTTGGATTGTTAGGATTTGGTAATGCTATAGCAGAAGGATTTGGTAATGCATATTCATTAATATTTTATTTATTTGTTTTAGGTGCTTTAATTGAAATATTATTAGTAACAGGAACTTTAGAATCAGGAGTTGGTTCATTAGTCAAAGGATTAAATGGAAAAGAAATACTTTTAATCCCTATAATGTTTGTTTTGTTTTCGGCAGGAGGAACAGTATATGGAATGCAAGAAGAATCAATAGGATTATTTATTATTGTTGTACCAGCATTAGTTCTTGCTGGATTTGATACAATAACTGGTCTATTGGTAATATTATTAGGAACTACGACTGGATTTGCAATGTCAACAGTTAATCCATTTGCAGTAGGTGCAGCCGAAGGTTCGATTAATGATGCTTTAAATAATTCTGATTTAAATATTATTGGAGCGGGATTAGTATTTAGATTAATATGATGAGTGATTTTAACAGCTGTGGGTGCAATATTTATGACAGGATATGCACATATGGTTAAAAAAGATAATAAATATTCATTTAATTCTCAAGAAAAAATTCAAGAAGATAAAAAATGAATAAAAGAAAATTTTAACAGTATAGATCAAGTACCATCAATGACTGGAAGACAAAAAATATCCATTTCTTTATTTATGTCATTATTTGTGTTTATGATTTTAATGATGGTACCATGACCAGATTTATTTAATTATGCTGGAATAGAATCAATGAATTGACCAGTTTGAATATCATGATTATTTAACTGAATAGCACAACCAGGAGAATGATATTTTGGTGAATTAATTATGCTTTTCTCATTAGGAACATTATTGATTGTAGCAGTTTTAAAAATACCAATGAGCGAAGCATCTAAAACAGCATGAGAAGGGGCAAAAGCAATGTTTTCAGTAGCAATATTGATTGGAGTTGCAAGAGCTATTCCTCAAGTTTTAGGAGAATCAGGAATGCAAATATGAATGGTTCAATCTATGACAAGTGGATTAAATGGAATGCAAGGAATGAATTTTATTTATATGATGGTTCCTATATTATTCATATTAGCAATGATAATTCCTTCAACATCAGGTCTTGCCGGGGCAGTATTACCAATAATTACTGGAGCAGCAATTTCTACAACAGGTGGTGTAGCTACTACAGAAACATTGAATTTAATGTCAGGGGTAATGATAGTATTCTTATTAATGGTCGGATTTGCAAATATGTTTATTCCTACACAATCAGTAGTAATGGCACAAATGGATGCATCACACGTATCATATATAACAGCATTAAAACCAATCGGAATATACATAGGAATAATGATGGTTATAACGTTAGTAGCCATAATTCCAACTACTGTAATATTTTTAATGTAAAGGAGAATATAAATATTTATGAAAAAAATAGTATTAGCTCTGGGAGGAAACGCTTTAGGGAATACTCCATCAGAACAACAAGAAGCAGTTAAAATAACTTCGAAATCAATTGTTGATTTAGTTGAACAAGGAAATAAAGTTCTTATTGTTCATGGAAATGGACCACAAGTAGGAATGATTTACAATGCTTTTGATGAAGCATCTAAAATAAATAATAAAATTCCAAAACTTTCTTTAGCATTATCAGGAGCAATGTCTCAAGGATATATTGGATTACATTTACAACAAGCCATCCTTAATGAATTGAAAAATAGAAAAATGAATCAAAAAGTTGCTTCTATAATTACACAAACTATGGTTAATTCTGATGATTTAGCTTTTAAAAATCCAATTAAACCTATTGGAACATTTATGACTGAAAAAGATGCTAAAAAGATTTCGGATTTAACAGGAGCGTTTGTTGGAGAGGATTCAGGAAGAGGATGAAGAATAATGGTTCCTTCTCCAAAACCAATTTTTATTTATGAAAAAGATATTATTCTTGATTTAGTAAAAAAAGAATACATTGTTATTGCTGGTGGTGGTGGTGGAATACCTACATTAGAAACAAATAGTAAGATAAAAGAAATAGATGCAGTTATTGATAAAGATTTTACTGCATCTAAAATTGCTGAATTAATTGATGCTGATTTATTTATGATAGTTACTGCAGAAGATGGAATTTGAAAAAATTATGGTAAAGAAAATAGTTATCAATTAGTTAATCCATCTGTTGATGAAATACAATCTTTGGTGGATAAAGGAGAATTCCCAGAAGGATCAATGAAACCAAAGGTACAAGCTATTATTAATTTTCTTAATTCTAATTCTGATAAAAAAAATGTAAGAAAAGCATGTATTACTTCACTTGAAAAAGCAGCTGATGCTTTAAAAGGTAATGCAGGTACATGAATAAAAAAATAATAATATTTTTATTAGATGAAAAAACAACAACTAAAATTAGTTGTTGTTTTTTTTATAATATATTTATTTAATATCAAAAAACTTTTCTAAGTATTTTCCAACACCAGCATCGTCATTAGTAAAGTCAGTAGTGTCATCAGCATATGTTTTAACTGTTCCTTTAGAATTTTTCATCGCAACACCAATTGATGCTTGTAAAAGCATTTCTCTATCATTTAACCCATCTCCAAATGCAATTGTATTTGATTTAGGAATATTATAGTATGCTGCAATATATTCCATTGCTGTTCCTTTGTTAGAAGCAATTTGATTTATTTCTAAAATAACAAAAGGTTCTTCTTCTGTTCTTCCATCTCATAGCCTAAAAAACATAGAACTTCCATAATTTCTTTTTAGTATTTGCAATATTTCAAAAGGATCAATGTTATTAAAATCAATATTAACAAATGCAGATTGAGGATTTAAATTAATATCTTTTTTAGATTTTCAATTTTGAATATTAACTTTTTCCTCTTCCACTCCCATCATAATCATTTTTTTCTTTGAAATATCACCCTTAATATAAGATTTTTCCATTGTCTCAACGATAAAACCTATTCCAAATTTTTTTAAAACTTTTTCATCAAATACTTTGAATAATATTTCTTTATTCATTGAAAATGTCAAATCAACAAATGATTTATTATTTGGATAATGAATATGTGCTCCATTATAATTAGCAATTATAGAATTTAATCCTATTTTTTCATAAACTAATTTAGATTCTCTTCAAGGTCTTCCTGTTACAATAGCAACTTTATGTCCTTGATTAATTAATTTTTTTACAACTTTAATATTTTTAGGATTAACACCATAATTTGATTCTCCCATTTTTCCAGTTTTTAAAAAAGTCCCATCTAAATCTATTGTTATCAATCATTTATCTTTTCTCATTTTATCTTATTCCGAATCCTTTAGTTACTTTATTTATATATTTATCAGCCTCAGATTGAATATATAATTTATTTTTATCTAATGCAGATTTTACATCATCATCAGTAAGTGAATTAAATTTATTTTGTATGTTAGATAATAATTCTATCACGACATCTGCTACCGACTCTTTAAACTTTTTATAATCCATATCTTTAAGCTTTTCAACCGACTCTTCAATTGTTATTTCTTTTATTGCAGAAAAAATTGTTAATAGATTTGATACTCCAGGTTTATTTTTTTCATCAAAATAAACTTTATTTTCTGAATCAGTTAATGATGACATGATTTTTTTTCTTGCGATTTTTAAATCATCTAATAAAAAAACTGTTTCATTAATATCATCATCAGATTTAGACATTTTTTTAGTTGGTGTTTTTAATGCCATTATTTTAGATCCGATTTTAGGGATGATTGGTTCAGGAATATTGAAATTTAATTTAAATCTAGAATTTAATCTTTCGGCTAAATCTCTTGTTAACTCTAAATGTTGTTTTTGATCAGCTCCAACAATAACTCCTTCAGCATTGTAAAGCAAAATATCTCCAGCCATCAAAATAGGGTACATAAGTAATCCTAGAGGTATATGATTTGTTTTATTTGAACTTTTTAATGATTTATCTTTATATTGTGTCATTCTTTTTAATTGACCTTCATTTGAAATAGTAGTTAAATAATAAAATAATTCAGTATGTCCAATTATTTCTGATTGTTTAAATAATTTAGTTTTATTTACATCTATTCCACAAGAAATATATGTTTTTAATTGTTCTGAGACATTTTTTCTTAATGTGCTAGGATTAATCGGTGATGTAATACCATGTAAATCAGCAACAAACATAAATATTTCATATTCATTTTGTGCCTTAATTAAATTTTTAATTGATCCAATATAGTTACCTAATGTTAAATTTCCTGTTGCTGTAATTCCTGAAACTATTCTTTTCATTATTTTCCTTTTAATCTTTGTTTAAGATTTTCTTCTATTTTTTCATTTGAATTATTTAATATTACAGATAAAACAATAGGGGAAAGCTTTCTATTTTCAAACACAACTCTTTGACCAGTTGCTTTTACAACTTGCTTTATATCTTTATATGTAATTTTTTCAGCTGTATTTCAATATTCTATTAAATCTTTTTGAACTTCTTGTTCAACTTCTTCAAGTATAGAACCATTAGTTTCTTTATGAAAAACTCCTGTAACTTCTGCTCTAGGACTCATAACAAATTCATTTTTAGTTGAGTCAATAACTACAACAATAATCAAAATACCATTTTTAGACATTTTATCTCTATTGGCAATAACTTTATGTGATTGACCTCTTAAATTTGTATCATCTACATAAATATCTTCTGCAGGAACTGCATTAGCTCTTGTAATATTTTTATTTTCTATCTTAAGTCTTTGACCATTTGATAATATAAATATATTATTTTTATTTACACCTGTTTTAATAGCTGTCTTACCATGTCTTACTTGCATAGCAGTTTCTCCATGAACAGGGAAGAAGTACTTAGGTCTTAATAAATTAAACATTAATAATTGTTCTTGTTTTCCACCATGACCAGAAGCATGTACTTTAGGTACTGCTTTATTATCTATAACTTTGACTCCGATTTTAATTAACATATTAATTACTTTTTCTACTGATTCATAATTCCCAGGAATTGCTGATGATGCAAAGATAATTGTATCTGTTTTTTGTAACTTAATTTCTTTATGACGTCCATCGGCCATTTTAGAAATACCTGCATTAGGTTCTCCTTGGGTACCGGTAGAGATGATTACTACATCATTTCCATCATATCTTTTTAATTCTCTTAAATTCATAAATAATTCATCAGGAGCATTAATATATTTAATTCTTCTAGCAATATCTACTACTTTATCCATTGAGTATCCATTAATAACAATTTTTCTTTTATGTTTAACCGCCATTGAAATTATTTCTCTAACTCTATATATGTTAGAAGCAAAAGTAGCTACAACAATTCTTCCTTGGATTTCTTCAAATAACTCATCTAAAGTTTCTCTAACATCCATTTCAGAATTTGAAAATTTTTCTACCCCAGAATTTGTTGAATCAGAAAGTAACAAATCTACTCCATTTTGACCTAAAGCCGCCATTTTATTTAAATCTGATCTTGTTCCTACTGGAGTAAAATCAAATTTAAAATCTCCCGTATTAACTACAGTACCATGTTTTGATTTAAATACAACTCCATAACAATCTGGAATTGAATGATTAACATTAAAAAAATTAATTTCAAAGTTTAAAGTCTTTATCGAATATTTATTATTTATAATATTAATTTTTGGTCTCCCTAAACCTCTATCTCTTGTTTTGTTTCATATTAAACCTGCAGCTATTTTACCTGCATAAATATTTTGAATATTAATTACATTTAGTAGGTGAGGGACAGAACCAATATGATCTTCATGGCCATGAGTAATTATTAATCCTTTAATTCTTTTTTTATTTTTTTCTAAATATTCAAAAGAGGGTATAATTCCTTCTACAGTAACTGTATCTGAAGCAAATTTAATACCTGAATCAACAATTCAAATTTCAGTCCCTTGCTCAAATATATACATATTTTTCCCAACTTCACCTAATCCTCCAAGAGCATAAACATAAAGAGGAGGAACACCATTTGATGTTCTTGGTTTGTTATTAATTATATTTTGTTTTTTATTTTTTTCCATATTTTTTACTTTATTTAATTTTTAAAAATATAATTATTATATTTTTGTTACTTTTGAATTTAATTTTTGTGGGTTTAATTTATTAATTCTATCATAAAACATAATTCCTGATAGATGATCCATTTCATGTTGTAATACAATAGAAGTTAAACCATGTGCTTCGATTTCGACTTCTCTGTCTGTAAAATGATCAATGGCAATAATTTTCACTGAGTAAGGTCTTACTACATATCCAGGAATTTCTTTAACAACTGATAAACATCCTTCTCCAGAAGAAAGAGCTCCTTTTTTTGATGATGTTGAAATAATTTTCGGATTAATCAAAGCGAATTCTTCAGCTTCAAATCCTTGATTATTTTCTATTCTTACATACATCATTTTTTTAGGATGACCTATTTGAACTGCAGAGATACCATATGCAGGTTTTAATTCTCTTTTTTTTAGTCCATCTTGATTTTGAGAAGTTCTAACATAATCAATCATTTGATTCATTATCATTAAATCATCTTTATTCAAAGGTCAATCAACATCTTTTGAGACATCTCTTAAAATTTGGTTGTCATCTTTGACAATGTTGCTGTAAGAAATTCTAATTAACTTTTTAATATTAATTTTTCTTTTGTTTGCCATATTAGTATATATTATATCATGAAATTATTATTCATCTTACTCTTACTTTTCTAGAAATTTATTTCAATATATTTAAGGTATAATTTAATTATTGAGTATGAATATAAATAAAAGAATTGAATTCCTTATAAAGAAAGCAAAATTTAATCTTACTGAAGAAGAAAAGATTAAATTTTATGATGATTTAATAAAATTTCAAGAATCATTGAAAATATTTTATGAATTTAATCTTGAAAATATAATTCCTTCAAACTTACCATTTCATATAACTAGCGATAATTTAAGAGAAGATAT
>JABSQD010000012.1 GCA_013214765.1 Mycoplasmataceae bacterium
AAGCGATCTAAGTGCTGAAAGGTCCACCCCCCGTTTTACCATGTAAAAAGGGGGGTGAAGTTTTTTAATATTGAATTTTTGCATTGAACTAATTTCTGCTTTATAAGGTTTTTCCAAAACAATAATTCCCTCATTCGAAATAATATTATTATTAAAAATATATTCTAAAGCTTCATTATAATATTTTATAGCAATAAATGGAGGATCTAAAAAAATAATAGTAGGTTTAAATTTTATTTTTTTTAGCATCATTCTAAAATCTGATTTAAATACTATAAATTTATTTTTATCTAAATTAAAAAAATCTATATTCATTTGTATTGCTTTTACTGATTCAAAATTATTATCTACTCAATAAACCATTTCTGCTCCAGCAGAAGCTGCTTCGAACCCAAGAGAACCTGTTCCTGCAAATAAATCAATCACTTTTGAATTTGAATTTATATTTATAGAATTAAAAATAATAGATTTAGCCAATGATTGTGTAGGTCTCATTTTTTTATTATCTCCAATAACTAAATTTCTTCTTTTAAATTTTCCATAATTTATCTTCATATTTTTATTATAATAAAAATACACTTATTAAGATGTATTTTAATAAATATTATACAAATGCTATGATCGAAATTAGTGAAGCATCACCTTTTCTATGTCCATATTTTAATACTCTTGTATATCCGCCATTTCTATTTTTATATTTAGGAGCAATGTCTGAAAATAATTTTTGAACAGCATCCTGAGATTTGGTAATATTTACATTTCTTAAAACTTTAGCAACTTCTCTTCTGGCTTGAATTGTATCTTTTTTAGCTCAAGTGATTAATTTATCCATTTTCTTTTGTAGTTCTTTAGCTTTAGCATGTGTAGTCACTAATTTTTCATGAATAACTAAATCAGTAAGTTGATTTCTTTCTGTCCTAACTCTTCTGGCAGGACTATGAACATTAGATTGTCTTTGTTGTCTATTTCTTTTTGCCATAATTTTGCCTTATTCTGTTTTGAATGATAAACCTAAATTTTGTATTGCTTCAACAATTTCAGAAACTGATTTATCACCTAAATTTTCAATTTGTTTAAGAGCTGAGAATGGTCTATTAATTAATTCTCCTACTGTTTTAATTTCTGCTTTTTCAAGACCATTTTCAGATCTTACTGATAAATTTAATTCTTCAATAGTCATTTCTAATTGTGTATCATCTTCTTTAAGAATTTTTTCTTCTTCAAACATATCATTAATTTTAGATAAATTTAATGTTGTTAATTCTTCAAAAGTAGCATAATGATTCTTTAGTATTGCTCCTGCCATTGCTACCACATCTGAAGGTTTCATATTTCCTTTTGTTTCAACATCAAGAACTAATCTTTCATAAACATATGATTCTCCTTGATTAACTTCTTCAACTTTGAAATTAACTATAGACACTGGAGAAAAATTAGAATCCATTGGTATAATTGTTTTTGAACCATTTAATTTTTCAGTTATTAAAGATCTATTTTCTTCAAAAGTTTTAAATCCTTTTGAAAACATAATAAATAATTTTAAATCAATTGCCTTTGCTTTAGAAGTGTTGGCAAGAACTAAATCTTTATTAATAATTTCTATTCCAATAGGAAGTTCAAAATTTTTTGCTTCAACTACACCTTTATTAGATACTAATTTAATTTCTAATACTTCATCAGGTTCTATAATGTTTGTGTCAACCTGAAACACTAATTCTTTTAAATTTAAAATTAATTCTGCAACATCTTCTTGAGCATCATTAATTGCTTGAAATTCATGTGTAGCACCCTTTAACTCTAATGCAAATGGTGCCACTGAGGGAATTGATGAAAGAAGTGTTCTTCTCATTGCTATTCCTAATGTGTTTCCAAATCCTCTTTCAAGTTTTTGAATTGTAAATGTTCTTTTATTATCATCATTAACATTCTTATTAGTGATGATTTCAGTAAATACTGGTTTTAAAAATCTTTCCATATAATATCCTATCTCCTTCTAAATTTTTTAGCTTTTCTAACCCCGTTATGAGGAAGCGGTGTAACATTTTTTATTTCAGCAATTTCAAATTCTAAAGCTTGAAATTGTCTTAATGCTGCATCTTTACCAGGACCAAATCCTTTAATTCTAATTGCTAAAGTTTTTACACCATTTTCTTTAGCTGATTTAGCTACAATTTGCGCAACTAATTGCGCTGCATAAGGTGTTGATTTTTTAGCTCCTTTGAATCCGATCGCTCCTGATGATGACCAACAAATTGTATCCCCTAATAAATCTGTTACAGTAATAATTGTATTATTAAATGTTGAATGAATATGCGCTATTGCTGAAGGGACATTTTTTTTAGCTTTTTTTCTTCTTGATACTTGTCTTGCCATTTTTCTCTTATTTCCTTCTACCTATTTTTTCTTATTGGCCACAGTTTTTTTAGGACCTTTTCTAGTTCTTGCATTTTGTTTTGTAGATTGTCCTCTTACTGGCATGCCTTTTCTATGTCTCATCCCTCTATAGGTTTTAATCTCCATCAATCTTTTAATGTTAAATTGAATTTCTCTTCTTAAATCTCCCTCAGTTGTATATTTAACAGCTATTTCTCTAATTTTAGTTAATTCTTCATCGGTTAAATCTTTAGTCTTTTTATCAATTGCTACTCCTGCTTCTCTACAAATATTTGTTGCAGTTGTTTTACCAATACCAAAAATATATGTAAGCGAAAATTTAATTTGCTTATTATCCGGAATTTCTATATTTAATATTCTAGCCATAATTTATTTAACCTTGCCTTTGCTTATGTTTTGGATTTTTGCAAATGACTGTTACTCTCCCTTTTCTTTTAATAATTTGACACTGTTTACATATTTTTCTTACAGATGATCTTACTTTCATAATTTAATTTCTCCTTAATTATAATTTAATGTAAGTACTTTAAAAATAAACCTTCAGTAGGTTTCTGGTAAAGATTACAATTATAAAGCGCTTATGTTTTCATAAAAACCGATTTATAATAATTTTACCAACTAAACTTTCGTTCATTATATATTATATATAATTAATTGTTTAAAATACTTCTAAATACAATTAACTATTTATAATTAAAAAATTATCAAATTCATTCACCATAAAAGGGATGAGATGGAAATACTCCAGATCATGTCGCTTTTTTATTTTCTATATCAAAAATGAATAAAAACTCTCTTTCAACTTCATCTTCTACACCTTCAATTGTTAATACGGCATTTATTTTAAGTATTTTTCTTGTTAAATCAACTATTACATATTTAGGAATAAAATAAGCAATAATATCTCCATCTTTATTTGAAATTTTTTTTCATTTTTTAATAGCTGGAATATTGGTTGAAACACTTAATAATTTTTTACTAAAAATATTTTTTCTAACTCACTTAATAGTAATATTTTCTGTTTGCATAATATCTTTTTGTGATTTGACCATTCCAAAACCTCCACCTTTTCATTTAATTAAAGTCGGAGCCGAAATTATTGTTTCAACTTTATTAGTTCCTCAAAATTTGGAAAGTATTTTTTTTACTATTTGTTTTTTAATAATAGGTTCAATTGTATGTTGTAAAATTATTAGGCCTATAATTATGACTGTTATAATTTCTAAAACGTGTCGAATTGTTATTGACTGATCAGTGACAATTCCAGCAATAGCCATAATTCCAAAAACAAAAGCTAAAATGTGTAAAATTAATCCTATTTTTTTTACAACAGAAGAAATCACCGATCCAATAATGGTAATTTCTTGTATTTTATTATTTTTTATTAATTCTTTATTTACTATATTTTTTAACATAATGTATTTTTTAAGAAAAATTCATTTTTAAACCCTTATACATTTCAGATTTAGAAAGTTTTTTACTTTTACCAGTTTCTATCCCATCAATTTTATGAAAACCAATTTGAGTTCTTTTTAAATTGATAACTTTTCTATTGTGAGATTCAAACATTCTTCTAATTTGATTCTTTTTTCCTTCTATAAGAGTCATTTTAACAAGAACCTTTCCATCTTCATTCGAAATTATTTTAAAATTTTTTACTATTTTAGTTATATATCCATCATCTAATGTTGTTCCTCTTTGTAAACCTAATGAAATGTTTTTTGTTATATGTTTATCCACCCAAACTAAATAAGTTTTTTTAATATCATTTTTAGGAGAAGTAATTTTATTCGAAAGTTCTCCATCTGTTGTGATAATAATCAAACCGGTTGTATTAACATCTAATCTTCCTACCGTAAACAAATTTCTTTCTTTATAATTATTAATTAATGAAATTGTTTCTTTTCCAAATTTATCTTCTCTTTGACAGATAAATCCTTTTGGTTTATTTACCAAAAAATATTCATGTTTAAGATTAAGTTTTATTATTTTCCCATCAATTTCAATTTTATCATTAACAGTTGCTTTTTCTCCTGGAGAGATTACCTTACCATTTATTTTAACTTTTCCTTCTTCAACAAACTTGTCAGCTTGCCTCCTTGAATAAGGGCCATAATTAGAAATTAATTTTTGAACTCTTTCTAAATTATTCATTTTTCTTTTCTTTTTTATTTACTTCTATTTTTTCTTCCTCATCAGAATCATATAAAAATAAAGTTGTTTCTTGAGTTTTTTCTTTAAATTCTATTGAGGCTTTCGGAAGATCTTCTAATGAATCTAAATCAAATAATTCTAAAAATATTTCTGTAGTCACATATAATCTTGGTCTTCCGGGAAGATCAGATCTCTCATTAGATTCTATTAGTTCATATTCTAATAATTTTGAAATAGCATAATCTGCTGATACTCCTCTAATTTGTTCAATATTTAATTTGGTTGTTGGTTGTTTATAAGCAATAACTGTCAAAGCTTCAAGAACAGACTTAGTTAAAGAAATATTAATTGTTTTGTCCATTGTTTTAGATAACTGTAATGAAATTTCTTTAGAAACTGTAAGTCTCACTTTATTTTGATTTTCTTTAATTTCCAAAGGTCATTTTATATTTTTTAATTCATCTTTTAAAGAATGTATTTTTTTTCTTACAGATGATTCAGATATCTTCAATAACAAAGATAATTCTTTTGTATTAGTTCCTTTTCTTCCTTTTAAAAAAAGTACTGAGTATAATAATTTATTTTCCATTTGTTCTCCTTATTTCGATATCACTAAAATCTTTTTTTTGTATTAATATTAATTCTCCATTTTTAGACATTTCAAGTAAAACCAATAAAGCTAAAGCAATATAATAATATGTATTATTTCTTAATATATTTATAAATGTTGTATCACCTCTATTTAGAATTTCTACTAATTGAAATTTAATTTGTTCTGCAGATAATCTTTTTACTCTAAGTGTTGTTTGTTTATTATCCTTATTTTCTAAACTAATCATAATATTTAGCATAGATTTTTCTAAATCTTTTCTTCCTTTAGAAACTAAATTAGTTATTCTTTCTCCTTCATTTTCCACAAAAGGTATGAAATCATCTTCTAGTTTTTCAAATCTAGGAGAATTTTCATATACGTTTGAAAGTTTTTTAGAAAGTTTTTCAAGTTTTTCATAAGCAATTAATTTTTCCAATAAACTTTCTTTTTCTTCTTCATATAAATCCTTTTCAATAAAAAATTCTGTTTTCATTAATGATTTTGATTTTATATCTATTAACTGAGCAGCCATCAAAAGATAATCGGATGTTTGATCAAGGTTAATAACTACTTGAGAATATACAAAATCTACATATTGATCAGAAATTTTTATCAATGAAATTTCTAATATATTCATTTTTTTACTTCTTATTAAGTGGAGGAGGAGGTCTAAGGGTCCTTCAAAATTATCTAATGTTAAATTTTGTTCTTTTCTTTTGTTTATCATGATACCTCTCCTAAAATTACATTTAATTTCTTTGATTCTTTATTAAAAGAATAATTTTCTTTAATTGAATCAATGACTAATTTAGAAATTTTATTTGAAGAGAAAACTTCAAATAATGGTTCTCCTTTTTTTGCTTTCTCTCCTTGTTTAACTAAAAATTTAATTCCAGAATCAAAATCTAATGTTTCATTTTTTACTTTTCTATTTGCTTTTAATTCTGTTAAAGAATTTCCAAAATTTTTAACATTTTTAAAAGAAACAAATCCTGATTCATCTGAATTAAAGATAACATTAAATTTAGGTTCAAATTTAATTTCTTTATTAAAATTAATTACTTTATGTTTTTTAAATCAAATCTTTTGTAAAGATAGTGCTTTTCCTGTCGAAATGACATTCTCATATATTTTTGATGATATATCCAATGGAACATTTTTTGATTTAGAATGTAATTCAGTAGCAATTTTTTTAATCAAAATTGAAAAATCAGATGATCAATTTCCTTTTAAAAATTCTATAGCTTCAACAACTTCATTTTTATTTCCTACGTTAATTCCTAAAGGTTGTTCCATCGATGAAAATAATACAAATAAATTTCTATCAAAATCATTAGAAATTAATTTCATTAATCTCGCAAGCTCTTTTCCATCTTCTATATTATTTATAAATGATCCTGAACCTATTTTCACATCAATTAAAATATTTTTTGCTCCTGAAGCAATTTTTTTAGAAATTATAGAAGCTGCTATAAGAGGACTGGAATCTACAGTTGCTGTTACATCTCTTAAAGAATAAATCTTTCCATCAGCAGGAGTCAAATCAGAAGTTTGGCTAGTTATTGATATTCCTATTTCATCAACCATATCATTCATTTGTTTAATAGTTAATTTAGTTTCAAATCCATCAATAGATTCTAACTTATCAATTGTACCTCCAGTAAAACCTAGTCCTCTTCCTGAAATTTTAAATATTTTTAATCCCATAGATCCTAAAATTGGTAATAATGTAATTGAAGTTTTATCTCCAATTCCTCCTGTAGAATGCTTATCAACTAACTCATTATTTAATGGTAATTTTTTTCCTGAATTAATAAGAGCTCTAGCATAATGAATTAATTCTTGGTCTGATAAACCCTTTATTTTAATAGCCATCAATAAGGCAGAAGTTTGATAATCTTTTATTGATTTATTCATTACTCCTTTAATAAAAAAATTTATCTCTTCTAAAGAAAGAGGCAGTCCTTTGGATTTATTATCAATAATTTTAACAATACTTTCCATTATTTTGATTCCTCTTTAGAATTATTTTTTTCAAATTTTTTAGCACCTTCATTACTTAATTTAATATGTTTTTCAAATTGTTTTTTTGTTAAAGATTTTTTTCAAATTTTAAGATCTTCAATAATTAATCCTCTAATTCTCTTGCTTATAATTTCTGTTGGAATTTTAGAATGCTCAATTGGTTTAATAGGTTTATGAACTATGACTTTAACAATTCTTGTTTTAAATGATCATGGAGTTTTAGCTTCTAATGTTCCAACAATTGTAACTGGTAAAATAGGTAAAAAATATTTTTGTGGAAATTTAAATAATCCATTTTTAAATTCTAACACTTCACCACTTAAAGATCTCATTCCCTCAGGAAAAATAGTAATTGCTTTATTTTTAGATTTAGCATATTGAGATGCTCCATCTAATAAAGATAAAGATTGTCTAGGAGATTTCCTATCTAAAAACATGCCATCTATACCTGTAAAATATCCTCTAACAAACTTGTTCTCTTTTAAATTTTTTTTTGCTACTGGAATTAAATCTAACTTACTACCAAGCGCACAAGATAAATATACTCCATCTAAATTAGAAGTATGATTAGGAGTTATTCAAACTGCTCCTTTCGGAATATTATCTATTCCATCAATAATAATTTTAATTCCAAATCTTTTAACAACACCTTTCATTTTTTTTCTATGATATGCTATTCTTTCTTTGAATGGATGAATATTTGGATCTTGTTCCTTTTTATTTTTTTTATTTCATTTATGAAGTTTTCTTGAGCCATGATATGCCACTAATGGAAGTGTTAATCAAATTACACACATTCTAAATATATTTTTTACTGTATCCATAATTCTCCCAACTATATTTAATATTTATTTATAATAATTATACCTTTACTAACATAGAAAATGCCACTGTAAAATCTTTTTCATGTGATATTGAAAGAAGTATATCTTTTCTTTCTATTCCATCTATTAATACTTTTGGTTTTCCAGATTTATATTTTAATATTGAAATTTGCGAAAAAGTTATTGATTTATCAAAAGATTTAATAATAGACTCTTTTGAAGCCCATCTTCCACTTATGAAATTTAATTTATTATCTTTTTTAAAAGTTTTCAATAAATTTAATTCATCCTTATTTAAAAATTTATTTTTAACATTAAATACTTTAATTCTGTTTTTTGAAACTATGTCTGTACCAATTCCTATTATATTCACATATAAATTATATATAATATAATTAATTATGTACACAAGTATAAAAGCTTATTCACAAAAATCTTTCATGAAATTTTATTTAAAATTAAATGGAAGTAAAACATATTCAGATAAAAAAATAACTTTTGATGTTATTGATTATGATGATATTCAAATTACATTTTATTGTAATCTAACAATATTATTTAGAGGGTTTTTATCAAAAAAAATAAAATTATTAATAGATATTATTATTGATAAAGAATTATACGTGGGTTCTGATGAAGTCGGTGTTGGAGAAACAATAGGTCCTATGGTTGCTGTAGCATTAAGATTCAATAGTTATGAAGATAAAAAAATTGTAATATTAAATGGTATAAAAGATTCTAAAAAAATGAGTGCTAAAGAAATACAAGAGAAGGCAAAATTTATCATGAATCATTCTACATATTATGTTGCAAATATGATTCCTGAAACATTTAATAAAAAATATAAACTTTTACCTAATGTAAAAGCAATAAATGCATTAATGCAAAACCAATTACACAAAAAATTTGAAGGTAAAGGTTATAAACATATCACAGACCAATTTGTTAATGAAAAAAAATATAAAGAATATATATTAAATAGTAATAATAAACCATTCAAAGGAAATCTTCTTTTATTAACGAAAGCTGAAGAAAAATATTTGGAAGTATCTGCTGCTGCAATCATTGATAAATCAATATACAATATTTGAATTAAAATCTGAAGGTGTTAATATCCGAATTATAAATAGACTTAATACTTGAAATATTTTTCAAGATATTCAATCAGGAAAAATAATTGTTAAAGATAAATTTAAATACATAAAAAAATGAAATAAAAATAATTAAAAAAAATAAAAACTTTAGAATATATAATATTCAAAGATTTTAATCAAGATAAATTATATTTTAATAATGTTCTACTTTCTTAAATTAAGATCTGATAAAATAGCTTTATATCTTTTTTCAGATTCTGATTTTAAGTATTTAATTAATGAAGCTCTTTTAGAAACTTTTTTATAAAGTCCTAATTTAGAATGTTTATCTTTTTTGTGAACTTTCATATGTTCAGTTAAATCTAAAATTTCAAAAGTTAAAATAGCAATTTGAACTTCTGTTTTACCAGTATCTTGACTATTTTTTCCATATTTATTAATTATTTCTTGTCTATTTTCTTTTGTAATCGCCATACTTTTATATTTTACCTTTTTTAAGGTCAATAAAATATTCTTTTCCTATTTTTTTATCTTCATCAAGCTTTTTAATTAATTCATCAATTGAAGAAAATTTAATTGGATCTCTATATTTTTCTATTAATTCAACAAATATTTCCTTTCCATATATATTTTCATTAAAATCATATATAAAAGTTTCATATGTTTTATTATTTGCTCCTAAAGTAGGATTGTAAGATATAGAAGTTAATGAATTTCATCTTTTTTTATTGTAAGTAACATATGAATAAAATATTCCTTCTCCTATATCAATTTTTTTAACTGGATATGTAACATTGGCAGTGGGCATTCCAAATTTTTTTCCATTACCTAATCCTTTTACAATAATTCCCTTATAAGAAAAATATTGATTCATTAAATTTTTATATTTAATTAAATCCTGATTATAAATTGTTTTAATTATATTAGTTGTAGAATATTTAATTTCTTTTAATTTAACATCTTCTAAAATTTCAAGATTAAAAAAATTATTTATTGTTTCAAGATTACCTTCTCTATTAAATCCATATTTA
>JABSQD010000013.1 GCA_013214765.1 Mycoplasmataceae bacterium
AGATTAATGGAAAATTTATTTATAATGATAAAAAATAGTAAAATAATAATATATACAAAATAACATAATGAGAACAGAAAATAAACATATCATCAAAATATTGAAAACTCATGAAGAATTAGTTGAAGGAATTAAAAAAGTAGCTAATAAATTAAATTCTAAATTTTCTAACAAAAACAAAGAAGTAGTGTTAATTACTATTATGAAAGGCGGATTACCTTTTTCTTTAGAATTAATAAAACATCTTAATTTTGACATGACAATGGATTTTATTACATCTTCTTCATATTACTTAGATAAACAAACAGATAAAATGGAAGTTAAATATAATTTTACAATTCCAATTAAAGGAAAAGATGTTATTATAGCAGATGACTTAGTTGATACAGGAAAAACTATGTTAAAAATAGTGGAAATTTTATTTAGGTATAAACCTAAATCAATTACAATTACAGGAATATATGGAAAGCCTACTAGGATAAAAAATAAAATTCAATATGAAGAATTTTTTTGTTGAGAAGAACAACCAGGCGGATTTTTAATAGGGTTTGGATTAGACTATAATGAAAAATACAGAAATTTACCTTATATTGCTATAATTAATAAAGATAAGTAAAATAAATATGATATATAGAAAAATAGAAAAAAATAATTCATCAGAAGAATCACCAAAGGAAAAACAAAATTCAAAAAATAATGAAATGAAGAAAAAACCAAATCCTTCTTCAAATCCTTCCTCAAAACCTCCGGTAAAAAAACCTTCAGCTGCTAAATGAATATGAGTTGCTTTATTAATCTTTGGATTAATAATGTTATTTTCCTTTTTGTTTTCAACAAATTATATATCATATACACCTTTTGACTTTTTAAAATTAAGTTCAGAACAAATAAATAATATTTTTGATAAGAAAGATGAACAAGTAGTTTTAAGTTGAAGTATGACATCAAGGGGTGCTTTACTTTCTTTTTCTGGGAATAAGATTGATGGAACAGGTAATGTTGTTTATAGAATATGATTCGATCTAACAATTACTATATCTACATTAGAGGAATTTATTGTTGACTTAAATAAAATAGGAGCTTCATCAACATTTATTCTTGGAGAACAGGTTAATACAACTTCTCCATTAATGTCATTAATTTTTAGCTTATTGCCATGAGTATTAATTCTTGGTGGTACATATTGAATTATGACTAAAGTTATGAAATCTCAAGGTTCAATTGGAAATATGAATAAAGGAGCAATGTCATCTCAAATTTCAAATATTAAATTTTCAGATGTAGCTGGATATGATGAAGTTAAAGCGGAATTATGGGAAATAGTAGATTTCTTAAAATATCCTGATAAATATAATAAAGCAGGAGCCAGAATACCTAAAGGAGTTTTATTATCAGGACCTCCAGGAACAGGTAAAACATTTTTTGCTAAAGCAGTAGCTGGAGAAGCATCAATTCCATTCTTTTCACTTTCAGGTTCAGATTTTGTTGAAATGTTTGTAGGAGTTGGAGCTAAAAGAGTTAGAGAATTATTTTCTCAAGTTAAAAAAGTTGCTCCAGCATTAATATTTATTGATGAGTTGGATGCTGTTGGTAGACAAAGAGGAGCCGGAATGGGCGGAGGAAATGATGAAAGAGAACAAACTCTTAATCAAATGTTAGTTGAATTAGATGGTTTTTCAGCAAATTCAGGAATTGTAGTTTTAGCTGCAACTAACAGACCAGATGTTCTTGATCCGGCTTTAAAAAGACCAGGAAGATTTGATAGGTCAATAGAATTTAGAATGCCCGATATTCAAGAGAGAGAAGCAATTCTTAAAATATATGCTAAACAAGGAGATAAATCATTTCATTCAGATGTTGAATGAGAAAATATTGCAGGAAGAACTCCAGGTTTTTCTGCAGCCCAACTTGAAAATGTAGTTAATGAAGCCGCTATTCTATCTGTTAGATTAAAAAAATCTGAAATTACATTAGATATTATTGATGAAGCAATAGATAGAGTTATTGCAGGACCTTCTAAATCAAATAATTTAATGTCAAATGAAGAGAAAAAATTAATTGCTTATCATGAATCAGGTCATGCTTTAATTGGTCTTGAATTAGAAGATGCTGAAAAAGTACAAAAAATTACAATTATTCCTAGAGGTCAAGCAGGTGGATATGTTTTAATGACTCCTAAAAAAGAAAAATTTATTCAAACTAAATCTGAACTTGAAGCTAAACTAATTTCATATATGGCTGGTAGAGCAGCTGAAGAAATTTATTTTGGTAAAGAACAAATAACTACTGGTGCATATTCAGATATCGAATCTTCAACATTAATTGCTAGAAGAATGGTTACTGAATTTGGTATGTCTGAATTAGGACCAATACAATATGAAAAACCACAAGGAAATGTTTTTTTAGGGAGAGATTATACAAATTCTTCAAAAAATTATTCAGGACAACTTGCTCATGAAATTGATCAAGAAGTTAGAAAATTAATTAATTCTTCTTATAAAAAAGCAATGACAATAATTAAAGCAAATAAAACTTTAATGAAAATTTTAGCAGAATCTTTATTAATAAAAGAAACTCTTACTTCTGAAGAAGCAGAATTTATTTATAAAAATAAAAAACTTCCAAAACAAGTAAAAATGATGAAAGATAGAACAGCCAAAAGAAAAAAGAGTAAAGTAGAAGATAAAGCTTTAAATAAAGATAAAACTTAAAATCGACATAAAAATTATAATGGGATTAGCACTACAAATTTTCACCTGAATAATATTAAGTATGTTTTTACTTTTTATAGTATGAATATTTTTTGTTTTTATAAAAAATTTTAGTAAAAATAGAGTTCTTAATAAATCAGTTTCAAAAAGTGTCTTCTCAGGTAAATTATCACTTATTATAATATTGGTTTTTTATGGAATATCATTCTCACTTATTGGTGGAACTAATTTATTGTCTAAATCATCTGAAAGAACATTTTCTAGACAATTTAATAATAATAATATTTATCAAATTGAAGAAAAAAAAGGATTTATTGATATAGAAGATGATTTATTTGGAATGATGGGAGAAATATATAATAAAAGTTTTTCCACTTCTAATATTAAAAGTACTAATTTTGTATCGCCTTGAGTTATAGATCATACTTTAACAACTAAAACTGTAGATAAAATGATAGAGTTAGAACAAAGTGATACTTCTTATAAGATGATTCATTTAAAAGATGGAGATTTCATAAAACCATCTGATGTTTTTTCACCAACATTTGATGAATCATATGTAAATACCAAATCTTTTGGTTGGTCACAAAATGAATGAGTAGACGCATTAGAATTTCAACTATCTGATTATTTTTCTTCAACTGTACCTGGACAAAATATTGTTAATGCTTGAAAAGGAAAAGAAGACATAAAAACCATTCTTATAAACTCTCTATTTGACGGAAAAATTTATAAATTGGGTAAATTAATATTAGGATTACAATTATTAAATGGAAATTTAACTGTTTTAAATGAAAATTCTAAAGATGCTGAGTATAATAAAGTTTCGGCAGAAGAAATGAATAAATTTAATGAATTGAATAAAAATATTTCGTTTAAAATAGGTTCATATTTAAATTTTTCTCCCAATAATTCTTCTGGAAATATTGATTTTGAATTTGTGTTAGTGAATGATATTGATTTTATTAATGGTGAATTAATCACAACTGATAAAGATACTTTTTTAAATAAAAAAAATGATAAAGGGATAGAAGTAAATCAAATTACTTATTTAAATAAAAATAAAGAACAATTTTTAAATTCATCATCGAATGATGAATTTACATTTAATGTTATTGTTCAACAAGATTTTTTAGAGTTGAATAAAATTAATGTAGGTGAAAATTTGAATACTACGTTTTCTACAAATGGAGTTAATAATATTAAATTTAATGTATTTGATTCAGTAAGATTTAATGAAGTCACTTATCCTACTATGGGTATAAATATTCTTCCTAATAAAAAAGAACAAACATTTATTGGTATGAAAACATCTGACATACTTAAATTTTATGATTCAGCAAATTTTACTTCTATTTATAATAGAAGTATGAGTGCTTTTGTTTCTCTTAATAATGAGTCAAAAACATTAGGAAAAATAAATAGTTGACTTCCTGGTTCCTCTAAAATGGAAAATATAAAAAATTGATTTATAGAATATATTTCACTAATATCTTTTAACATAACTAATCCTTATAAATTGAGTATAAATAAAGCACAAGAAATAATAGATAAAGCAAGTGAATTAGAAATTGAACATTATTGATATCAAACGTATATAAACAATTTTAATATTAATGGATATGTTTACACAACCACTATACCAGAACAAAGATTTTTATTAATTAATGAACTTAAAACTATTGAATCTTTAAGGGCAATGATTGGACCTATAGAAGTTGGTTCGACACAAACAATAATTAATGTTCTTGTAATTATATTTATGATTATAATTTTAATTGTCCTTTCTATGCTGATTGTAAAAAGAGTAAAATCTTCTGGTAAGCAATTAGGAACATTGAAAGCAATGGGCATGAAAAATAGTGAAATTGCTTCTGCATATATTATATTTCCGATGGTAATAATATTTATTGGATTTGTAATAGCATCATTATTGTCTCCGCTTATATTATTCCTCTTCTCAAACATAATGTCAGGCTTCTATTATATTACCTTTTCAGTTAATCCAGTTTCATTGAGTTATTTTATTGTTATGTTGTTTATACCTATGGCTTTATCTATTGTATTAGTTTATCTTATTGCAATATCTGTTTTAAGAAAACCTACATTAGATCTTTTAACAAATAAAGGAAAAGATTATCCAAATATATTAGTTAGAATTTTTGGATATGCAATGACTTCTAAAGCGCCATTTTCAGTTTCTTATATAGGAGTGGGAACTTTCAGAGCCGTTGGTAAATCAATGTTATTATTTGCTTCTATTTTTATGGCAACACTATTAACTGCATTTGCAATGTCATCAACTACAATGGTCAAACAACAAACCGCTAATACTTTATCATATTTAAATTTTGAATCTATCGCAACCAACAAGATTCAAAATAGAGGTCAATTTTCTAATGAATATTTGTATATTGATGCAAATGGAGATGGCGTAGCAGATGAATTAGCATATGAATACAATCTTCTTTCCGATGATTCATATGAACCTGTTGAGGGAATGAAACCATTTAAATTAACTGAATTTTTAACGATATTTGATCCTGGTTGAGATATAGCAAAATATAATTCTGCTATGAAGTCTTTACAAACCAAAATTGAATCTCTTGAAATAACTTATTCAATTAAAGATGGAGTAAAAAGCAATACTTTTATTACAAAAGAATTAATGGAGCAGATTCTCCTTTCTAATGCATTGTTTAAATTTAAATATGAAAAAGAAGAAGAAGGTCATTCAGATACATTTAATGAATTTGAAAAATCATTAGATAATTCTTCAAATTCTGTATTAACATTTAATGATTTGTCATTTTTAATAAATTCATGATTATTAGATGCTGGTATTAATTTTATTTCTAACCAAAATAATTTATTTGATTTTGATTTTGGTCAAATTTCACTTGAGACTCCTGATGCTATAATGGATTCTCTTAAATATATTCATGATTTTTTATCACAGTTTGATAATTTATTAACCGATTTAGTTTTTGGAACTCAATATTATAATGAATATAATCAAGTAATGCCAGGACATGGAAAAATTAATTCACATAAACTTTCTATCAATGGTGATGAAGATGAATATTTTGATTATCATAATGCTATTGAAATTGAAGAAATTGAAGAAATGAATGATATAAATGTAAATTTAGTTCCTACAAAAACAGAATTTTTAAACAGTTATGGGAATGCTAATAATACATTGGGAGAAGAAACATGAAATTCTTCTTTTGGTAAATATACAGTTGAAGATCCAAGATTATTAGAATATATTCCAATTCTTGCCACAACACAAGCGGCTAAGATTTTAGAACAAAAAGTAAAAGAAGGATATGTTGAAAAAGAAGGAGATATATATACAGTATCTCTATCCCTTTCTTCTCTTACAAATGATTCAAAAAAATATGAATCAAAATCTAATTATTCATTTAGGGATATATATTATAAGGTAAAAATAAAAGTTGAACATAAAATATTTGTCGGTGTAGATTTTGGAATTAGTATATTTACACCTTATATTGAAAAATATTTTTCACCTTCCGTTTATGAATTAAAAGGAAAAGGAATTGTCGAAAGTGAATCTGATACTAATGGTAATATTTGATTTACTGATTTTTGAGGAAAAGAAAAACACGTTATTAATTATAAAGAGCAAAAATTTTTAGATTCTGAAAATATTGTTTATAATATTAGAAATATTAAGCCAGATATTTTTGTTCCGGACGGATTAACAAATATGAATTTTATTTCAACCACATCAATGGTTACAAATCGAAAATCTTTAGAAAATATGATGAATGAAGAAACTCCGAATAGTATAATTAAAATTACGGGTTCTTCCATTGTGGATCAAGAAAAATCTTTATGAAATAATGGTGATTCTTTTTCTGAAACATTTAATTCAACTAATGGTTTTCCAATTTCTCTTTCAGCCCTTTTATCACAAGGTAAAATAGTTTATCAAGTTATAATTGGTATATTTACAATAATTTCTTTATTTGCAATATTTATGTCTACCACGATAGTTATTATTGCTATGAAGGATATAATTGATTCTTCAAAAAGAGAAGTCTCAATGTTAAAGACTTTTGGTTATTCTAATATAAAATCAACTATTTTAGTAATTACACCTTATTTAGGAATTATATTTTTTGCTTTTGTTATATCTTTACCATTAACATTTTTAGGTTTAAGTATGATAGCTACGATCTTGACTAATCTTACAGGAAATTTATTTACATTTATTTTAACATATGGACAATGACTTACATTAGGGGTATATGTATTTGGTTTAATAGGGATATTAATATTGATTGGATATTTATCATTTAGTAGAACAGATGCATTAGAAGCAATAAAAGAAACAGACGAATAGGAGAAAGCATGAAAGAAGAGAAAAAAAAGAAAGAAAATAAAGAAAATAATTTAAAATTAATTAAAATTGAAAATAAAGAAAAAAAAAGAAAATCTAAGATAACACAAAATATTGGAAAAGAAAAAATTAAAGAAGAGAAAAATTCTTTTAAAAAGAAAATAAATTCAGAATCAAATATTGAAAAAAAGAAGAAATTAAAAAATGAATTTAAAAGAAAATTTAAAGGAATAGAATCTAACTCAAAAGGGAATATTGTTGATATAAAAGGATTAAATAAATACTTTTGTAATGGAAGCAATTGTGAACATATACTTCATAATATTGATTTAAAAATTCCAAGAGGAAAAGTCGTCGTTATTTTAGGCGCTTCAGGTTCAGGAAAATCAACACTATTAAATATAATTTCAGGTCTTACTCCTCCAAGCTCAGGAGATGTAATTGTGAATAATAATAATTTATTTTACATGAATGATTCTTCAAGAACTAAATTTAGAAAATTAAATATATCATTTGTTTTTCAATCATATAATCTTATACCTTCGTTAACTGTGATTGAAAATATTAAAGTTGGAGAAAATCTTAGATCAAAAAATGTAGAAGAAATTAAAATGGTTGATATTTTAAAAACTTTAGATTTGACAGTACAATCTAAAAAATATCCATTTCAATTATCTGGTGGTCAAAATCAAAGAGTTTCTATAGGAAGAGCACTTGCAAAAAATCCTAATATTTTATTTGCTGATGAACCTACAGGAGCTTTGGATGAAAAAAAAGGAAAAGAAGCATTACAAATGCTTTTAGACATAAATAAAAAATTTAATACAACTTTAATTATGGTTACTCATAATCCTAATTTTCAAAAAGTTTCAGATATTGTATTACATATAAAAGATGGAACAATTAGTAATATTATTAATAATAAAACAAAAAAAACAGCAAAAGATATAGAATGGTCATAACATGAAAAAAGAATATTCAGAACAAGAATTAAATAGAAGAAAAAAATTAAATAATTTAAAAGAATTAGGAAGAAATCCATACTTTTCTACTTTTGTTGAAGAAATATCGATAAAAGAACTTGAATATAAATATATGAATTTAACAAAAGAGGAATTGAATAATAATCCAACAAAAGAATATTCAATTGCTGGAAGAGTTATGATGATTAGGAATCAAGGTAAAGCAATGTTTATTGCAATTAAATCTAATGGAAAATCATTTCAATTCTATGTTAGGCAAGATTCAATTCCGGAAAAGGATTGACAAGTTTCGCAACTATTAGATATAGGAGACATAATTTCATCTAAAGGAAATATAATGAAAACAAATACTGGAGAACTTACTTTGAGATCTTTAAAATTTAATATTTTAACAAAGGCATTAAAACCATTGCCAGAAAAATTTCATGGTTTAACAGATATAGAAGAAATTTATAGAAGAAGATATGTTGATCTTATTATGAATGATGGTTCAAGAACAATTTTTATTAATAGAACAAAAATTATTTCTTCGATAAGAAGTTTCTTAGATTTAAAAGGATTCTATGAAGTCGAAACTCCCATATTACAATCAACGCTAGGGGGTGCGGCAGCAAAACCATTCAAAACTCATCATAATGCTTTGGATATGGAATTTAAATTAAGAGTAGCTACTGAACTTCCTTTAAAAAAATTAATTGTTGGTGGAATTGATAAAGTTTACGAAATAGGAAGATTATTTAGAAATGAAGGAATTTCAATTAAACATAATCCTGAATTTACTTCAATAGAAATATATGAAGCTTATGGAGATATGAAATCAATGATGAAAATAACTGAAGAAGTTATCTCTAATGCTTCAATGGTTGTGAATGGAACAACTGAGATTACGTATCAGAAAAAACCAATTTCATTAGCTGTCCCTTTTAATTCAATTGAAATGATTGATTTGATTAAAGAAATAACAAGTGTTGATTTTAATACAGTAACTTCTTTAGAAAAAGCTAAAACATTAGCTAAAGAACATAATATTAAATTAAAATCTCATTATAATTCCATAGGATATATAATTAATGAATTTTTTGAAGAAAAATGTGAACAAACAATTATACAACCAACATTTATTACTGGCTATCCTGTTGAAGTATCTCCTCTTTCTAAGAAGAGAGAAGGATTTGAACATTTAACAGATAGATTTGAATTATTTATTGATGGAAGAGAATATGCAAATGCTTATTCTGAATTAAATGATGCCGATGATCAATATTCTAGATTCAAAGAACAAGTTAGAGAAGCTTCGCAAGGAAATGATGAAGCTTCAGAAATGGATATTGATTTTATAGAAGCATTAGAATATGGACTTCCTCCTACAGGAGGTTTAGGAATAGGCATTGATAGATTAGTTATGTTATTAACAGATTCAAGATCTATAAGAGATGTAATTCTTTTCCCTCATCAAAAGAATAGAAATTAAATATGAATTCAATAGATAGAAATTACATACCAAAATTAAATATTAGAGAAACTCAAGAAGCACTTGTTTTAATTAATGAATCTTTAATTAAATATTTAAGTGAAGAAATTGAATTTCTTGAAATTAGACAACCAATAATTTCCAGTAAAAGAGTTTCTACAAATATTTCTTTAATTAATAGTCAAAGACAAATAAATTTTGATGCTTCTAATGATGATATTGTTTAATATATTTATAATAATTATAGATATTGATTAGTGAAATCTTTAGAAACTATGGAAACAGTTAATAATAATGCTCTTGTAATGTTTAGTACTCATATAGATAGAGATATCGAAATCAAGAATACTCAATCAATGGAAAAAAGAGTTTTAGAAATAGAATATAGATATGAT
>JABSQD010000014.1 GCA_013214765.1 Mycoplasmataceae bacterium
TTTTATTAATTGACAAATTATATTTTTTTAACATCTCTTTTAGCATACTTATATTATAATATTTTATATTATTTAGAAAATTTAATTTTAAAAATTGAGAATAATTTTTTAATTGGAGTTTTGTAAGTCGGATCTAATTTTATATGTTTTGCAACATGCATTCTTCATGCATGTCTTATTAATTCTAATATTATTGTAAAAAATCCTGATGTTATTCAATAAAATGCAAATAGAGCCGGAACTGTTAAACCCATAAACACAAATACACCAACCATAATGTTTTGTGTTCTATTTTGCTTTTTCATTGAAGCTTTGGTGGCTTCATCTATTGTCTTAATTCCTTTACGTTTATTTGCTAACCAGGAAGGAAGTTTAGAAGAAACTCCTTGAACTAAACCTACTGATAATCCTACTAATAAATATAAAAAGAACATTGTTCCTAAATTAAAGATTCCATATCATGCTGAAACAGCTCATGAAAAATTACCCATAATAACTAATTTATAAGATGGTAATGCTGAAATAATAATTCACAGAGAAATGAATATTGGCATTGTAACAAAAATTGTTCCCAATGATCCCATTGGATTTACTTCATGCTTTCTATAAAGAGCCATAATTTCAGATTGTTGTTTTTGTTTTATTTTGGGTTCTGCTTTTAAATCATATTTAGAATATTTAGATTTAATTTTAGCAACTTCTGTTTGAACTTCTTGCATTTTCATTTGATTTTTAGTTCCTTTTAATGAAAGTAAGGCTCCTAATCCTCTAGTTAAAAAGACAATTATAAATATTGAAAATAATGTTCCTCATGGTGAAGAAGCATAACTAAACAATTCACCTATTCCCATTGATATTTGTGCTAATGGAAATACAAAGGCTCCATATAAAGGCCCAAATTGGACATTTCATGCTTTTCCTCAATCTGATAAACCAACAAAAGCAACTCTATTTTCACCTCATGAATCTTGTTTTGAAGCAATAGCAGAATCTGAAAGAATAGATCTTTCCCTTGCCATGCCTGCTTCAAGATTATAACCATCTAATGCTGGTAAGGTTCCTGTAAATGATTCATCTACTGTTTGAATTTCTTGTAATGAAGTCATACCAGCAAAAGTTGAAGCATAATTAGTTGTTATTGTTTCACCAGAAATATTAGCTGATGCTGACATTTTTATAAAATTTGAGTCAGTATTTTGCATCATTTGTTTTATTTTTTCATCAAATACTGTTGTTCCCTTGCCTCATTGATCTTTTCCATTAGAATCTATTGATCCTCAACCATTTCTTCTTTGATCGGCATAAAAATAATTATCTTCCGAATATAACGGATTCGAAAAATCAGATTCTGAATATGTTCTTAATATATCAGAACTACCATCTTTAGCAACATTATTTCCATCCAATAACATTCATCCATACATTTGAGTTGTTGAATCAAATCCTTGATTTTTGTTTTCTGTCAAAATAGCATTTCTATACCCCTGTTCTCTAAAGCCGTCTTTTCCGTCAATTAAAGATTTAGCTTTACTTGAAGCCTCTATTGGAAATCCTTTATTTATAGGTGTAATAATAACTTGTGCACCACCAAAAACATTTTCTCCTAATTTTCCTGCGGTTCCATCTGAGTTATTTAATATTGAAGAAAAATCAACATTATAATCAAAACTAGTAATTCCTGCAGTATCAAATGCAGTATCAAATGCAATTTTAAATTCTTCTGGAAGTTCTTTGTATGAAGATTTCATTATTCCATTTTTAAAAGCTAACTTATTTATTTCTGTTTTAGCTTGATCCTTAAGTGCTTCATTAGAGAAAGTTCCATCTTTTTCAGCCAAAACATTTAATTTTGCAATTGAAGTTCAATTATCTCAAATCATTCCATCTTCAATATTATGAATATTATTAGGTAATAATGAAATTTTTATTGATGCAACATCATTTCTAGTTGCGTTTGTATTTGTTGCAATATCAAAATCATCTTTATAAATAAAAATGCTTTCATCTATTTTAACTAAACCATTTAAAGTATTTTTTTTATCCAATAAAAAATAAACAAAATCAACCAAAGTAGAAACTTTGTAATTATTTTCTTCAATAATTGATCCCTGCTCAATTTCTGAATTAGATTCCAAATTTAATGTTTTTGGTAACGAAAAGAAAGGGATGGGCACAACATAATTATTATTTGTGTTGTTTGTTCAATCATAATCAAATATTCCAGTTAACGAAGCTGTTAATTCATTTAAATTATATGAATACAATGACGGAGAATTTTTAAATGAAGTAATTATATTAGTTAAATTTCCATCATCATCTCTTTTATATGTAGCAGTTTTAACATCTGAAGCATTAATTATTATTTCGTTAACTTGTAATTCATCAGGAACTAAATCAGAATCAGAGGGAAAATCAATTTCAGCTTTAAAATTTGGATTAATAATATTAATATTAAAAGATTCAGTAACTAAATTATCATTTTTTCCATCACCATTTGTGTCTATAACAACAAAATCTTTTATTCCTTTTTTAATTTGTCCATTTTTATTCGATTTTGTGTATCCTGTAATTTCAGAAGCAGAATACATATTTGGATAAATAAAATCATCTTTTTGATAAAACTCTATCCCTTGTCCTAAATTATTAACTGTTTTTATAATGAATTGATTAACACAACCTCATAATGTTGCAACAATTAAAAAACCAAATATTAATCATTTAGATATAATAGCAAAAATTTTACCAATTTTTTTAGGTGTCATTTGTTGCTGACCCAAAATTGATTTATTAGCTTCTTTGTAGAAAGAGTGTTCTGAACTCTTTTTATGTTTTTCATTGTTTTTATTATTCATTATTTATTTTTTTAAACTCTTCATTAAGAATTTTAATTTTTAAATCCATGGGAAGATTGGCGAATGGTTCTTTAAATATTAAAACAATATGTGCCTTAATTTTATATATATTTTTTATATTAGGAATAATATTTTTTATAACTCTCTTATGATAATTTCTAAAAACTGCATTTCCTAATTTTTTAGGAATAGATATTCCTAATAAAAAATTATTAGATTGTTTATAAGAAATAAAAAAATATTTAGATTTTATTTTTATTCCTTTATTTAACACCTTATTAAAAAGAGTTTTTGATTTTAATGAGTATTTTTTTTTCATGTCCTAAAACTAAAAATTATATATTTATTTTTTCTTGTCTGAAACTGTTAATTGTTTTCTTCCTTTTGCTCTTCTTCTATTGATAATGATTCTACCATCCTTGGTAGCCATTCTAGATCTAAATCCATGTGTTTTAGCTCTTTTTCTCTTATTTGGTTGATAAGTTCTTTTCATGCTTTCTCCTTATTTTTTTAATATAAATGCGAATGTTAATACACTCATACACTTTAATAATTATACTTATAAATAAACTTAAAATAACTATTTTGGCAAGTACTATATAACTAATTTATAAAATATTGTTCAAAGTTTTCCACATTTTTCTTAAAATGCCCTAAAAGCAAGGGTTTTAGAGATTTTTCTTGTGGAAAACTTTTTTTATGGAAAATATATATATAATTATTTAATGGATTTATGTGCTAAAACCCTTATAAACAAAGGATTATATAAAAATTTTAATTTTTTGATATTTCTTTGTATTTTTTCTATTTAAGGACTTATAATTAAAAATAGTTATGAAAAGAAAAGATTTAAATCAATTACTACAATCAATTAAAAATGGATTATTTCTTGAAGATATAGATAAAAGAAATAATCTTTTGAATCTTCTTGAAGGTTCAAGATTTGAAAAAATAAATGAAACAACAGGCTCGCTTGTTATATCAACATTGTCTGAATTTTCTAGAAATGTTTTAAATTCATCAGAATTTAAATTAGAAGTGAATAAAGTAGCTAATACTGTTTTGAATACAAATTTAGATGTAATTTTTGTTCTTAAAGAGCAATGAGAGAAAAGAAATATTAATGAAACGACTGAAGAATTAAAAACAATGACAGATATGGGGGATTATCTCAAAACAGATTTTACATTAGATAATTTCATAGCATCAATCAAAGGAGAAAATAATATGGTTAAGCAAGCTGCTTTATCAGTTTCGTTAAAACCTGGAGATTGAACTCCATTCTTTATTTATGGAGGAAGTGGTCTGGGGAAAACTCATTTACTCCACGGAATAGGAAACAAAATTAAAGATACTTATTCTAAATATAAAATAAGATATTTAGAATCAAAAGATTTTAAAGATTTAGTTTATGATGGTGATATTAGTACTAAGAAAATTAAAGATATTAATGAATTATTTTTAGGATATGACGTTTTGTTAGTGGATGATATTCAAATGTTACAAACATTGCCCAAGGCAAAAGAAGTATTTTTTAATATACTTTCAAATTTTATTAATGAAAAAAAACAAATTGTAATTACTTCTGACCAATATCCTGAAGAAATGAAAGATTTCGAAGAAAGATTTATTACTAGATTCAAAGGAGGAGTTTTATTATCAGTCACTCCACCTGATGTAAAAACTGCAAAAATGATATTACTCCAAAAACTTGAAAAAAAAGATCAAACAGGAGGAATTAAATTTAATAATTCTGCATTAGATTTTATTGCAACAAATTTTGGTTCAAATGTAAGAGAACTTGAAGGTGCATTAAATAAAATAATATTTTGATCAATTACTAATAATAAAATAAAAGAAGAGTACACTGTTGAAGACATGATGGATGTGTTTGAAGGAATGACTACAGGCCGTGGTCTTACTTTGCAATATATAGTTGCTGTAATTTCTAAAAATTATCAAATAAGTATTGCTGATATTTTAGGAAAATCTAGAAAGGCCGAAATAATTTTACCAAGACATTTATCTATATATTTTTCTAGAACATTATTAGGAACATCTTTAATGAATATAGGAAGGTATTTTAGTAGAGATCATTCAACTATTATGTCTTCTATCAAAAAAATAGAAAAAGAAAGTTCAATAAATCAAGAATTAAATAAAGTTATTTACGATTTAAGAAAAAAAATAATATCAAAATAATAAAATATTTAATTTCCTATTGTTATTTTTTTAGAATCTTTCCAAACTAACATTCCAAATATCGAATTTATAAAAAAAGCTAAAGATAATACTAAAAGCATTAAACTATTCATATTTCCTATATATATAGAAATTGAAAATAATATTATTTTTAATAAATTAGCTATAAAAAATAAATATCATGTCTCTCTAAATCTCAATATCCCCATAATTACTGCCATAAGCATTAAAATTGCTGCGAATGAATCAAATCAAATTTGTATTTGGCTAAATACATCATAACTAGAATTTTTATGTATAAAAAATAAAGATATAATTCCAAATATTGTTGCTCCAATAAAGAGTAATCCTGAAATCAATAATCCTGAAAATATATTTAATTTTTTAGTAATTATTTCCTTATTTTTTATTTGTTTTGATCATAGGCAAAAAAAGGCAAAAAGTCAAAGGAATGGAACTATTATAGAATTAACAAACGCTAGTAAAAAATTTCCTGCTATTAAATTTGTTATTCCATACATTAATGCATCAAGAGCAAGAATTGCAGGTGCTCATCTACTTCTTTTAGAAAGTCAAGCAGCAGCTAATATTCCTATAGGAATATCTAATAATGTAATTGAATAAGAAATTATAGTCAAAGTTTTGATGGATCCATTATTAATATACTCAATTATTTGTCAAATAAATAATCCTACACCAATAACAATTGTAAATACAAATAAAAAAAATTCAAAAAATGATATTCCCTTAAATATTTCTCTTCTTAAAATATGTAATACTTTTATTTGATTTTTCATATTACTTAAATTTTACATTAAAAATTAACATTCCTTATAAGGTATAATTAACATGGGAGAAAAATGAAATTTCAAATTAAATTAAAATTAATTAAAGATTATTTAAAAAGATTATCGACGTCTGTCCAATCTATATCAAGTAGAATAGAATTTACTGGGGTATTAATAAATATATGAGATAATTCAATAACATTTGAAGGTAGAAATGATTATATGGATACAAAAATTGAAGAAACATCATTAACAGATGTAAAAATATTTGAAACAGGGAGCGCACTTATTAAAGCTAATATGTTAAATGATATTATTCAAAAAATGAATGGAGAAACTGTTACTTTTGCTAAAATAGATTCTAATGTAGTGACAGTGGAAGATTCTAATTCAAAATATAAAATTAATTTATTGACAGAAAAAAAATATGAAAGGGCATCTTTTTTTTCTGAAACAAATGAAATAATTATAATAAGGGCTTCTGATTTTAGAAGATCCGTTTCTAAAACTGCATTTGCTGGCGAAGAATATCATACTAAATTTATTTATCAAGGAATGAATTTTATTATTAATAATAACACTCTTTCTACAACAGTGTGTGATGGCATAAGAATTGCTTCTTTTGAAACAAATATTTCAACTGAACAAAAAATTAATAAAATAATTCCTTTAAAAGTAGTTAAAGAATTAATTAAAATTTTACCTATGAATGGAGAATTAAAATTCTCATTTACAAATAATAAAGGGTTAGTTGTTTCTGAAAATATGATTAATCAATTTAGTTTGATTGAAGGAACTTTTCCAGTATTTCATAAATTTTTTAATGAAGAAATTTATGATAAAAAAATATCTATTGATAAAGAAATTTTTGATTCATCAGTCGAAAGAGCAATTGTATTAACAACAAATAAAACTGATATGGCTAATAGAATAGGGATAAAAATTTCAAAAGAAAATTTCATAATTGAATCTAGGGAGCAAGAGATAGGTTCTGCAGAAATAAGAATCAAAGAGTTTAAATATGATGGATTACCTATTGAAATATCAATTTCTCCAAAAATTCTTCATGAGGGATTGAAAATTTCCGAAGGAAAAATGGTTGAATTATTTATGACTAATTCTCAATCTAGTATCTTACTAAAATCTGATGATGGCATTAAATATATAATGTCTCCGATGGTTTAAAATAAAAGAATATTTAATTTATTATTAAAATTTATTCAAAAAAATATTGGAGGAAATCAAAATGAGTAAAAAATATAATTCTATTTCAATTGTTGGCTCTCAATGAGGAGATGAGGGAAAAGGAAAAATTACTAATTATCTTTCGAAAAATATTGATATGGTAGTTAGGTATCAAGGCGGAAATAATGCAGGTCATTCAATTGTTATTAAAGAAAAAAGATATACTCTACACTCTATTCCTTCTGGAATATTTGATCCTAATATAAGAAATATTATGTCAAATGGAATGGTTATCAATCCTATTGCATTATTAAAAGAATTGTCTATTCTCAAAAAACAAGGAATTGATAAATATCAATTATTTATTTCTGATAGAGCACATATTGTAATGCCCTATCATATATTATTAGATGAAATTTATGAAAATTCAAAAGGCAAAGATAAAATCGGAACAACAAAAAAAGGAATTGGACCAGCTTATACAGATAAATCTTCAAGAATAGGAATAAGATTTGTTGATTTTTTAGATGATGAACTTTTCAAAAAAATACTAAAAAATAACATTAAAAATAAAAATAAAATTTTTAAATCATATGGTGAAATGGAAATTTCATTTAATAAAATTTATAACCAATATAAAAAAATTAGAAATGAAATAGAGCATATGATTGTTGATACTTCAATTATGGTTTATGAAGCTTTGGAAAATGGGGAAAAAGTTTTATTTGAAGGAGCACAAGGAGTTCTACTTTGTTTAGACCATGGAACATTTCCGTTTGTTACCTCCTCTTCTCCAACATCATCATCAATACCTGTAAACGTAGGAATACCAATTCATATGATTAATAAATCTCTCGGAATTGTTAAAGCATATTCAACAAGAGTCGGAACTGGAGGATTTCCTACTGAATTTAATAATAAAATATCAGATTTTATTAGAAATGTCGGGAACGAATATGGAACAACCACAGGAAGACCAAGGAGAGTCGGATGATTCGACGCTTGCTTGGTAAGACATGCTGCAAGAGTTTCGGGTTTCACAGATATTACAATTACATTATTAGATGTTTTAACAGGTTTAGATACTTTAAAAATAGCAACATCATATATTATTAATAATAAAGAAACTAAATATGTTCCTGCATCAAGAAAAGATTTTAATGAAGCTAAGCCAGTTTATGTTGAATTAAAAGGTTGAAAAAAAGACATTTCAAATGTTAAATCATTTGATGAACTTCCTTTGAATGCAAAAAAATATCTTAAAGCTATTGAAAAACATGTCGGAGTTAAAATATCTCAACTTTCAGTGGGACCAGAAAAAAATCAAACAATTGATATAAACGAAATGTTCAACAATAAAGGGAAAAATGATAAATAGGTATTCAACTCAAAGAATGAAAAATGTATGATCAGATAAAAATAAATTTAAAACATTTTTACAAGTCGAAATAGCAACTTTAGAGGCGTTTGTTTTTGAAAAAAAAATTCCAAAAGATGATGTAATTTTAATTAAGAAAAAATCAAAAATTAACATTCCCTTAATAAGGGAAATTGAAAAAGAGACAAAACATGATGTTATTGCCTTCACAAGATCCATTTCCAAAACTCTCGGAGATGAAAAAAAATGATTTCACTATGGTTTAACATCAACAGATGTTGTTGATACAGCTTATTCTTTGCAATTTAAAAAAGCTAATAAGTATATCTTAAGCAGTCTAAAAAAATTTTTATTAACCTTAAAAACTCAAGCAATGAAAAATAAAAATATTCCAGTTATTGGTAGGACTCATGGTGTTCATGCAGAAGTAACATCTTTGGGTCTAAAATTTGCTCTTTGATATAATGAGATGCAAAGAAATATTGAAAGATTTAAAACTGCTTCTCAAGAAATAGAAGTTTCTAAAATATCTGGTGCTGTTGGAAATTTTGCAAATATTTCTACAAATATACAAGATCATGTATCTAAAACTCTAGGGTTAAAATCTTCTAAAATATCAACTCAAATTTTACAAAGAGATAGACATGCAAATTATATATCTGTTCTTGCAATAATAGGTTCAACATTAGAAAAAATTGCTTTTGAAGTGAGAAATTCTCAAAGAACTGAAGTAAATGAAATTATGGAATTTTTTGATGAAAAACAAAAGGGCTCATCTGCAATGCCACATAAAAAAAATCCTATAGCATCTGAAAATATTGTTGGAGTAGCAAGATTATTGAGAGGGTATGTTGTTCCGGCAATGGAAAATAATGCTTTATGATATGAACGTGATATTTCGCACTCATCAGTAGAAAGAGTTATTATTCCTGATGCAACTAATTTAATTGATTATGCATTAAATAGATATGAAAAAGTTATTTCTAACTTAATTATTAATAAAGAAAAAATGCTTGAAAATATACACCTCACAAAAGGAGCAATATTTTCACAAAGAATTTTAACAAAATTAATAGAAAAAGGAATTTCTAGAGAAAAATCATATGATCTAGTTCAATCATTAGCAATTGAATCATTTGAAAATAAAAAATATTTTCTTGATATTTTAAAAGAAAACAAACAAATTAAAAAATATTTATCTACTATTGAAATGAGTGAATTGTTTGATTTGGAATTTTATTTAAAAGAAGTAGACACAATATTTA
>JABSQD010000015.1 GCA_013214765.1 Mycoplasmataceae bacterium
ATGCTATACTTTATATGATAACTTATAAGATAAGTCTATTATAAAAATATATGTTTGTCTTATCATTATTAAAATTAGATAGATCTAATTATAGTATCAATTAGAAAGGTTTTAAAATATGAACGGAAATTCATGAGATTTCTCAGATTTGAAAGGAAAATCTGAAAAAGGAAATAACATTAATAAAACAATAAAAGAGGAGAATAAAAAAGTTCTTCAAAATAAATCACTGCAAATAAAAAATGAGGCGACAAATAATATAGAAAGTATTTATTCCTTAACAAAAGAAATACAATTATTTATCCAAACCGAAGTAAAGAAACCCATTACAATTACTTTAGATGAATCATTGATTAAAATAATAGATGAAAAAGCATCTAAAATTCAAACCAAAAATAATCAAGGTATGAGGTCAAAAATTATTAATGCAGCATTAACAAAATTATTTAAATAAAAGGAGAGAAAATGACAAAAGTACTATCATTTACAATACAAAAAGGAGGAGTAGGGAAGACTACTTCAGTTACTAATATTGGTTCAATATTGGCTAAAAAAGGAAAGAAAGTTCTAATACTTTCATTTGAACCACAAGGAAATATAGGGGCGTCATTTAAAAAATATATAAATACACCCTCATCGTGAACTAATGTTTATGATTTGATAAAAAACAAAAAAGAATTTAACCCTAAAGAAGTTAATATTTTCAAATGTGGAGAATTTGGAGAACTTGATGTTGTTGTTTCAGATAATAGGTTAAATCAGTTTGCTACAGAACTATCTTCAACTCAAGATATAAAAACGAAATATCATTCATTGAGATTATTAATTAAAGATATTAAATCTAAAAAAGAATATGATTTTATATTAATTGATATTGATCCACAAGCTAACGAATTGATGATTAACGCAATAATAGCTTCGGATGAAGTTATTATCCCTATTAAAGCTGGTATTTATGACTCGCAAGGTTTACCATCGATTTTCACAGCAATTGAAGGATTAAATGATGCTTTAGGATTAAATAAAAAAATAGGTTTAATATTTCCAACGATGATTAATAAAGTTTCAACTAAAGCAGAAAAAACATGAAATAAAATGAGAGACGCTTTGTTGCAAAACCCATTAATAAATAAAGTTGTTGAGTATAAAGATGGGGTTCCTCAAAATTCAGATATTCAAAATTCATTAATTGAAAATGGGGTTCCCGCAGCATTACATGAAAATCTACAGAAAAAAAATCTAGGCAAAGGTGTAGAATCTTACAAAAAAATAGTAGAAGAGTATATTTTATAACACAAAATATTAAATGTCAATTGTGGAAAACACTAACACAAATATGGTATATAAATAAAGCATTTTAAATACTTTTCCACTTTTCCACACAACTAATAATAATAATTTAAATATAATTAATTTACTAAATAAACTACTTGTTTTATTAAAGTTGTAAAATGGTAAAATTATAATAGTAAAAATAAAAATATTTTTTGAAAGAGGTTAAATGATGTTAAAGAATAATCAAAAATACAATGAAGATTCTATTCAAGTTTTAAAAGGTTTAGAAGCTGTGAGAAAAAGACCAGGAATGTATATTGGTAATGTAGATAATAAAGGGTTACATCATTTAGTATGAGAGATAATAGATAATTCAATTGATGAAGTTTTAGCAGGATATGCAACAAAAATAGATATTACCATAAATAAAGATGAATCTTTAACTGTAGAAGATGATGGAAGAGGAATTCCTATTAACATACATCCAAAAACAGGAGTTTCTACTTTAGAGACAGTTTTTACAATTTTACATGCTGGAGGTAAGTTTGGAGGAGATAATTCAGGTTATAAGGTTTCAGGTGGTCTTCATGGAGTTGGAGCTTCAGTTGTTAATGCTTTATCTACTTGATTAGAAGTTGTTGTTTGTAAAGATGGTAATGAATATATTTGAAAACACGAATTTAATAACGAATCTAAAAAAGAAACAACAACAAAAGTAAAAGAAGTAGGTTTATCAAATAAAACTGGAACAAAAGTTACATTTATGCCTAATTGAAAATTATTTAATGTTGGAGTTAATGCTTTTGATATAGATATTATTAAATCTAGATTAAAAGAAACAGCATATTTAAACAAAGGATTAACAATTAATATTACTGATCTTAGACAGGAAAATTTAAATATCTCATATTTTTTCGAAGGTGGTTTAGTTGATTTTGTTCAAGATTTAAATAAAGGTCAAGATAGAATAACAGCAGATATTATTTATTCAGAGGGAAATGATGAAGATATTGGTATAGAAATTGCTATGCAATACACAACATCTTATCAGCCGAGAATATTTTCATATGTAAATAACATCTCTACAACTGAAGGTGGTACACATGAACAAGGTTTTTTTGATGCTGTATTAAGGATAATAAACACTTATGCTGATAAAACACTTTCGATAAAGGACAAAAAAACATTTAAGAGAGATGATATAAAAGAAGGTTTAACAGCAATTATTTCAATCAAACATCCTGATCCAATGTATGATGGACAAACAAAAACAAAATTTGCTAACATAGAAGTTAGAAAAATAGTAAATAATATTATCTCTAATAAATTTGAAGAATATTTATTAGAAAACCCAACCCAAGCAGGACAAATTTTAATTAAAATTCAACAAGCAACAAAAGCAAGAGAAGCAGCAGAAAGAGCTAGAGAAGCAACAAGAAGGAAAGATATTTTAGGATTTTCAACTCTTCCTGGAAAACTTGCTGATTGTGCATCCACAAATAGAGATGAAACAGAAATATTTATTGTCGAGGGTGATTCAGCTGGAGGGTCAGCTAAAATGGGTAGAGATAGAGAGATTCAAGCAATTTTACCATTAAAAGGTAAAGTTATTAATTCAGAAAGAGCTAGAGTTGATAAATTATTTAATAATGCAGAAATAACATCTATGATTACTGCTTTTGGAGCTAGTATTGGAGAAGAATTTAATATTGATAAATTAAGATACGGAAAGATAATAATTATGACAGATGCAGATGTTGATGGTTCACACATTAGAACATTATTATTAACATTCTTTTTTAGATATTTTAGACAATTAATCGAAGAAGGGTATGTTTATATAGCTTGTCCGCCATTGTTTAAAATTTCTAAAGGTAAACAAGAAACATATGTTTATACTGATGCTGAAAAAAATGATTTTTTTAAATCGGTTACTGATGATATTTCAAAATATTATATACAACGTTACAAGGGTCTTGGAGAAATGAATGAAGAACAACTTTGAGAAACAACAATGAATCCAGCACAAAGAAAATTAATGAAAGTAACTATCGAAGATTCAACAAGAGCAGACATTGTTTTTTCAGAATTAATGGGAGATGTGGTTGAACCCAGAAGAGAGTTTATTACTAAAAATTCTAGATTTGCTAATTTAGATGTGTAGAAGGAGATTGATATGGAAGATAATAAATTAATACAAGAAAACATTCAAGACATTTCTATTTCTAAAGAAATGGAAACATCATTCATAGATTATGCAATGTCAGTTATTGTATCAAGAGCAATACCAGATGCAAGAGACGGATTGAAGCCAGTTCATAGACGTATATTATATGCAATGTATGGATTAGAAATGATTCATAGTAAAGCGTTTAAAAAATCATCAAGAGCCGTTGGTGAAGTTATTGCTAAATTTCATCCTCATGGTGATACTGCTGTTTATGATTCTATGGTAAGAATGGCACAGCCATTTTCTTTAAGGTATCCTCTTGTTTGAGGGCAAGGTAATTTTGGGTCTATTGATGGAGATGGAGCAGCTGCTATGAGATATACAGAATCTAAACTTAAAAAAATATCTTCTTGAATGCTAGAAGATATTAAAAAAGATACTGTTGATTTTCAAGAAAATTATGATGGTTCTGAAACAGAACCTAAAGTTTTACCTGGAAAAATTCCAAATCTTTTAGCAAATGGTTCAACAGGTATTGCTGTTGGAATGGCAACATCAATCCCCCCACATAATTTAAATGAGATACTTGATGCAGCAGAAGCATTATTTAAAAATAAAGAATTGGAATCTTATGATTTGCTAAAATATATTTTAGCACCTGATTTTCCCACTGGTGGAATTTTAGTTAATAAAAATGAAATTCCACAAGCTTATCAAACAGGCAGAGGTAGAGCAATTGTTAGAGCTAAAACAAATATTGTATTTGATGAAATTAAAAATAAAGGTATTATTTATATTACGGAAATACCATACATGGTTAACAAATCAAATTTAATTTTAAAAATAGCAGATTTAGTCAAAAGCAAAACTATCAATTCTATTGCTGATATTAAAGATGAATCAAACAGGCATGGAATCAGAGTTGTTATAAAACTTAAAAAAGGTTTTATTCCTGATGTAGAATTAAATAAATTATTTAAACTAACTGCCCTACAATCTAATTTTCCTATTAACATTCTTGCTTTAGTTAATAATAGACCAATTACCCTTAATTTAAAAACTGCTATAGATTCTTACAACAAACATCAAATTGATATTCTTTTAAGAAAAACCAAATTTGAATTACTTAAAGCAGAAGCAAGAAAACATATATTACAAGGGTTAAGTATAGCTCTAGAAAATATTGATGAAGTAATTGAATTAATTAAAAAATCTTTAGATAACCAAGAAGCAGTAAGTGGATTAATATCTAAATATAATTTTTCAGACATTCAAGCTAAGTCAATTCTTGAGATGAAACTAAATAGATTAACTGGATTAGAAAGAAATAATTTATTAGAAGAAATATCTAAATTGGATGAAATGATTAAAGATCATAATTTAGTTATCAATTCTAAAGAAGAACAAATTAAGAGAATTATTACAATGTTTCATACTATAAAAGAACTTTTTGGAGATGAAAGAAGAACAGTTATATCAGATACATCTATTGTCAACATCAATGATGAGGACCTTATACCTCAAGAAGATGTTGTTATTACAATGTCTAAAAAAGGATATATAAAAAGATTACCTGTTAATGAATACAGAGTTCAAAATAGAGGAGGAAAAGGTTCGAGAGGTGCAACAACCTCTGAAGAGGATTACATCAATGATATTATTATCACAAACACACACACAGATTTATTGTTTTTCACTTCATTAGGTAGGGTTTTTAGAATAAGAACTCATCAAATTCCTCAATTAGGAAAAAATGCTAAAGGACTTCCTATTGTTAATTTAATTCAAATTGAAAAAGATATTGAAGAAGTGAGATCAATTATTTCAATGGATAAATATAAAGATGTAGATTTATTTTTTGTTACAAAAAAAGGTATAGTTAAAAAAACTCATGCTTGCGAATTTGAAAAAATTAATAGAAATGGTAAAAAGGCCATAACTTTAAAAGAAGGAGATAAATTAATAGGAGTTACACCCGTATCTTCAATAGAAGATTCAGAGATTATATTAGGTAATTCAAATGGTAAAGCCATTAGATTTAATTCACAAGATGTTAGAAATATGGGTAGAACAGCCTCGGGAGTTAAAGGTATTTCAATTGACAAAGGACAGGTTGTAGATTATGCTTCTTCTTTAGAAGGTAATTTAATATTGTCTATTTCAGAAAATGGTTTTGGTAAATTAACAGATATTCAAAATTATAGACTTACAAACAGAGGTGGAAAAGGCGTAATAACAATAAACATTGATAAAGCCGGTGAATTAATTGGACTTACAGCAGTTAAAGGAAATGAAGATTTAATGATTATTACTAATAAAGGAACAATTATCAGAACTGAACTTTCACAAATATCTAAATTTTCAAGAAATTCAAAAGGTGTTACAATTGTAAAAATAAAAGAAGACGAAAAAATTGCTTCATTTTCAATTGTGAGACCTATGCAAGAAATTGAAAATGAAATTTCTGAAAAAACAAAAGAAGTAATTATTAATATAAGAAAAGAATAGATAAAAAATGATTAATTTAAAAGAACTAAAAAAAAATAAAGAATTTTATATTAAATCATTTCAAAATAAAGGAATGGATTTAACAAAAGAAATTAATGATGTTATTGAAATTCACTCTATATTAATTAAGGAATTAAATAAAGAACAAGAAATTAGAGAAGAATTAAATAATATCTCTAGTAAATTCAAAACAAATCCTAATGATGATTTTAAGATAAAGGCAAAGAAACTATCTACTCTTGCAAAAAAAAGTAAAATAATTATTTTTGATTTAAAAAATGAAATTGAATCAAAAGCTTCTTATTTCCCGAATCCACCTTCAAATGATGTTCCTATAGGTAAAGATGAAAATGAAAATATATTAATTTCTTCACATCTTGACAATAAAAAAAATAATATATTTTCCAAACCACATTGAGAAATTATTGAAAATAATAAAATGGTTCTTTCAGAAGAATCAACATATATCTCAGGTTCAAGACATGTTATTTATAACGGAAATACAGCATTGGTTGTAAAAGCCTTAGAAAAATTCATGTTGAAAAATGCACAATATTCTAATCATGTTATTATTGAACCACCAGTTATAGTTAATAAGAAAACACTATATAATACTGGACAATTACCAAAATTTGAGGAAGATTTATTTAAAGTAACAGAAAATCAATATTTAATTCCTACAGCTGAAGTTCCTTTAACAAATTTAGTTGCGAATAAACTATTACAAGAACAACAGTTACCAATAAAATATGTAGCTGGAACAAATTGTTTTAGAAAAGAAGCTGGATCAGCAGGTAAAGATACTAGAGGTTTAATTAGGTTACATCAATTTAGAAAAGTTGAGTTAGTAACAATAGGGAAACCCGAAGATGAAAAAAATGATTTAAATAATATTTTGAATACAGCGACAAGAGTTCTTGAAAAGTTAGAACTTCCTTATAGATTGATTCAATTATGTACGGGAGATTCTTCGTTTTCATCAAGAAAAACAATAGATATAGAAGTTTGGATGCCAGGCGTAAAGGAATATAGAGAAATATCATCAGTTTCTTCTATGGGAGATTTTCAATCTAGAAGAATGAAATCTAGATATAAAAATTTTGAAGGTGAAAAAAAATTTGTATTTACTTATAATGGTTCAGGACTTGCTATTGGAAGAACATTAGCGGCTATTATCGAAAATAATATACAAGAGAATGGAATGGTAAGAGTTCCTTCGGTATTAAAAGAATTCCTTTCATTTGATGAATTTTAATAATACTTTTTACCAAGTAAGTAGTGTTTAATTTATATGTTATAATTATTTATGTCACAACAGTAGCTTTGTAACCTGGTCAGGTCGGAAACGAAGCAGCCATATCAAAGTACTACTGTGTGTGGCGTTTTTTATAAATTTAATAATTAAAAACGTCAAAAAATAAAATAACATCAATATAAATTAATAGGAAAAATAATGAGTAATAAACAATCACTTTATACTAAATATAGACCAACTAACTTTAATGAAGTTATTGGACAAAAAATAGCCAAAGATATTTTGGTTAATTCAATATCTAAAGGAAAAATAAATCATGCTTATTTATTCTATGGTATTAGAGGAACGGGGAAAACAACTTTAGCAAGAATTTTCTCTAAAGCTGTTAATTGTCATGAACTTATTGAAAATAATCCATGCAACGAATGTGATATATGTGTTTCCATTAATAATGGTTCAGCATTTGATGTAATTGAAATAGATGCAGCCTCTAATAATGGTGTTGATGAAATAAGATTAATAAAGGAAAATACATCATATTTAACAACTTCAACTAAATATAAGGTTTATATTATTGATGAAGTACATATGCTTACTAAAGCAGCTTTTAATGCTTTGTTAAAAACATTAGAAGAACCTCCAGAGAATACCATTTTTTTATTAGCTACAACAGAAATACAAAAAATTCCACAGACAGTTCTTTCAAGAACAATTATTATCAATTTAGAAGTGATGTCAAATGAAGATATAATTAAAGGACTTAAAGTAATTTGTGATGAAGAAAAAATTACATATGATTATGAGTCTTTGGAGTATCTCACTATGGTATCAGGAGGTTCGCTAAGAGATGCTATATCATTTCTGGAGACATCTTTACTTTATAATGAGGAATTAATTGTTTCGAATGTTATAGACGCCTTAGGTTTGATCAAAAAAACCGAAATTAAAAGAATGATTCTTAATGATGTGGAAGAATTAATTAATGAAATAAACAAAACAGATAAAGATCCTAAAAGAATAGGATTAATTATTCTTGAAGTATTAATGAATTTAATTAAAGATGGCTATTTAAAATATGTCTCTATACTTAATTCTGTCATGAATTATATGAATACTATCAAGGATCCCTTTTTATTAAAAATATCTTTGAAATCTTCTCTTTACAATATAAATGTTTCACATGAAACAAATAAAAATGAATATGTGGAAAACTTTAAAAAAGAGTCTAAAACACAAGAAAAAAGCATTGTGGAAAACATTACAACGAACGAATTCAAAATTATTGAAAATCCCAAAAACATTGAAGTTAATGAAGAATTAGATAAAAAAATCATTGTGGAAAACACACAAGAAATTCAAAAAATAAATGAAAAAAAAAATGTGGAAAACATTAAAAAATATTCAATAAATCTTAATATTATTACTGATTTTGCTGATGTAAATAATTATATGTATATTATAAAAATGAATGATGAAAAAGAATTTTCTAAAATACAAGCTAGATGAAGATATATTGATAATTATATTACTTCAAAAGATTATAAATTAATTGCCTCATCATTAGTCAGGACACAGCCTTTAGCTTCGACTAAAAAAACAATTATTGTTGGATTTCACAACGAATCACAAATAAATGAATTTAAACGTATTTCTCTAACTAAAGAATATTTTGTATTTATAAAAGAAATATTAGGAGAGTATAAATTTATATTGCCTATAAGTTCAAAAACTTGATCAAAATTATTATCTGTAAAAGATAATATAAAATTAAAAGATATTCATACTGACTTGTCTATTAAAATTGAAGATTATATTGAAAATGAAAATAATGAAATTAAAAATAAATTAAATAATTTATTTGGAGAGGACAATATTATTCATGAATAATAAGTTATTTGAGATGACTGATTTAATTAAAGAATTTGCGACATCTGATACTGAGGGTCATGACTTTATTATCTGTGAAATTGGTGGTACAGTTGGTGATATTGAGGCATTGCCTTTTTTCGAGGCTATTAGGCAACTTGGTAATGAGTTAGGAAAAGAGAACGTTCTTTACGCTCACTTAACTTTAATACCATTTATAGCTGCAGCTAAAGAGCTCAAAACTAAGCCTACTCAGCATTCAGTTAAAGAGCTTAGAAGCATTGGTATTCAACCTGATATAT
>JABSQD010000016.1 GCA_013214765.1 Mycoplasmataceae bacterium
TAATTTTATTTAATAATGGTTCAATTGTATTATTAATAGCTGAAATAGTTAACCCACTATTTGTAATTAAATCTGACTTAGAAATAACTTCAATAAGTTTATTTCTTTTATTATCCAATAAATATTTGAATAATTTTTTTTGTTTATTTAAATTTTTTGTTCCATCTAGTAAATGAATAATAATATCTGAGTTATTAATGGAATTAATGGATCTTTTAATCCCCTCTTGTTCAATGGGATCATTGGTTTCATTTTTTATACCTGCAGTATCTTGTAAAGTAATTTTAATTCCATCAACATAAATAATCGATTCAATAATATCTCTTGTTGTTCCTTCTTTGTCTGAAACAATAGATCTATTTTCTTTTAAGAAAGAATTAAGTAACGTGGACTTACCTGCATTTGGAATACCAACTAATGATATTGTTATCCCTTTCGAATATTTAATTAACCTACTAGAATCTTCAATAATTTTTTCAATTTTCTTTTTATAAAGATTAATACTATTTTTAATACTATTTAAAGAATATTCAGGTAAATCAGTATTTTCTGGATAATCAATAGAAACTTGAATGTTAGAAACAATCTTACCAAGATTATCTAATGATTCTAAAATAAAAAATGATTGTTTACCATTCATATTTTCTACAGATTTATTTGATAAATCCATATTTTCAGAAGTAATTAATGTATTTATAGCCTCTATTTGAGAAAGATCAATTTTTCCATTCATATATGCTTGTTTTAAAAATTCTCCTGGTTTTGATTGTTCTAAACCAAATTTATTAAGTTCAGAAATTATTTTTTGAATAACAAACATTGAACCATGTGATTGAATTTCAATTATATCTTCTCCTGTAAAAGAATTAGGAGAAACAAATGATAAAATAAGTGCATCATCAATAAATCCATCTTTGTTTTTTAATTTATGAAATTCAACTTTATTTTTTTCAGGAATAAAATTAGGTACAAAATTTTTAATAGATTCAAAAGCATGAGGCCCCGAAATTCTAATTACTCCTATATTTTGATTTATTGGTTTTGTTACAAGTGAATAAATTGTTTTCATTAACTTAATTATCTATTGTTCTTGTTAAGAAAAGCAACTAAATTCATAATATCCGGAGGGTTAATTCCTTGAATATTTTTGGCTTGATGAATTGTTCTTGGTTTAAATTTATTAAGTTTTTCTTGTGCTTCTAATGCTAAATTAGGAATTTTTGTATAATCTAATTCTTCAGATAATACTAATTTTTGATATCGTAAATAATCCAATACTTCTCTTTCTTGTTTTTTAATATATCCTTCAAATTTTAATTCAATTCCCAATGTTGTAATATCATTTTTAGAAAAGAAATTAAATTCTTTAATTTGTTCTTTAATTATTTCAATCAACTCATGAATATTTATTTCAGGTCTTTTTATCATTTCGAGAATCGGAACTGACATTACATTTAATTTTATATTTTTTTCCTTAAGTAAATTTGAAAATCTTTTATCTGAAATATTTAATCTTGCTTCTCAAAGTTTATTTTTCATAGTGCTAAATATTTTATATTTTTTATTTAAAATATCAAATCTTTCTTTTGAAATTAATTTATTATAATATGCTTTTTTATAAAGTCTTTTAACTGCATTATCAGTTCTAAGTAAAAGCCTATATTCTGCTCTTGAAGAAAGAAGTCTATAAGGATCTGAAATACCTTTAGTAGTTATATCATCTATCATAACTCCAATATATGCTTCATTTCTATCTAGAATAAAAGGTTTCTTATTGTTAATCTTATTTGAAGCATTAACTGCAGCAATCATCCCTTGAGCAGCAGCTTCTTCATATCCGGAAGTACCATTAACCTGTCCTGCAAAATAAAGATTAGATATCTTTTTAAGCTCTAAAGTTTGTTTTAATTGTGTCGGATTAATTGCATCATATTCAATGGCATAAGCATATTTTAGAATTTTAGAATTTTCGAAACCTTTAATTGTTTTTATAAATTTATCTTGAATTTCTTTAGGGAGAGAAGAAGATATTCCGGAAAGATAAATAGTATTCATTTTCTCTGATTCTAATTCTAAAAATATCTGATGTCTATCTTTTTTATAAAACCTTCTTACTTTATCTTCTATTGAAGGACAATATCTAGGACCATTACCTGTTATTTCATCAGAAAATAAATATGATTTATCAAAATTATTTTTAATTATTTTATGAGTTTCTTTATTTGTGTAGGCTAATCAAGCCGGAATATTTTGATACTTCTTTTTTATTTTTTGATCTTCTGTAAATCAAATAGGTTCTTCTGAACCTAATTCTAAATCTAAAACTGAATAATCAATAGTGTTTTTATCTACTCTTGGAGGAGTTCCTGTTTTTAACCTTAATAATTGAATATCTATTTCATCAAATTGTTTTGAAATATCTTTTGAAACAGATTTTCCATCAGGTCCTTCTTCTAAGATTTCTTTACCTTTCATTGTTTTTGCTCTTAAAAAAGTTCCTGTTGCAATAATTACAGCATCTCCTATTAATTGTTTTCCATTAGAAAATATTACTCCTTTGACCTTTTTATTTTTTATTATTAATGATGACACTTCTGCTTCTATTAAATTTATATTTGATTCTTTAATATAATTAGACATTCATTTTGGATAATTTACTTTGTCAACTTGGGTCCTTAAAGCTTGAACTGCTGAACCTTTAGATTTATTTAAAATTTTTGTTTGTAATTGAGTTTCATCAGCAGCCAATGGCATAATTCCTCCTAAAGCAAATAATTCTTTTACTACTATGCCCTTTGCAGAACCTCCTATTGAAACATTACAAGGCAAGTGAGCAATATCTGATTTCTTAAAAGTAACTAGAGTTGTCTTGTTTCCTAGTTTATTTGTAAAATGTGCCGCCTCTACTCCTGCATGTCCTGCTCCAATAATTATTATATGTTTCATTTTAAATGTAACTAAATATTTTGATTTAATAAAATTAATTAGATATTTATCTCTGATTTTTCTTCTAAATTAATTATATACTTATATATTAAGTTAATAATTAACTAATTTTTTCTTTTCCAAAATTTGATTTAAATTTTTTATTTTTAAATATTGATTCAAGAGAAAGATCATTTATTATATTTTTTACTTCATCCTTATCAAAAACAGAATTCACAAAAAATTCGGGATGAATATCTTCAAGTTTTCATTCTCTTATAATCGACACTAATTTTCTATTAAGATCTAATTTTTCTTTTCCTCTTATTAAAGATTCTCTATAAGGCGCACTAATTTTATTTATATTTTTAAACATGTTGTCAATTGTATTTCATTTCTTTATATGATTTTTAGCTTCTTCATTAGTTCAATAATCGACTTTCCCATTTCTTAAAAGACCTATTCCCTTTATGTTGTCTGAAGAATCTCCCGAAATCATTTTCATTTCAATAATTTGATCAGGCCAAACCCCACCAGATATATCTCAAACATTATTTCTATTTGTGTTAATCATATGATGATTATTGTCTGTATATAAGACTCTAGTTTTTTTAGAAATAAGTTGTAAAATATCTTTATCCCCAGAAACAATTGTAATTAAATATTTTTTATTTTCCAAATATTCAACAAGCATACCGATAATATCATCAGCCTCTCACTTCTTGGTTGAATAAAAAGGAATTCCTATTTTTTTTAATAATTTTTTTATTTCATTTATTTGTTGGTAAACAAAATTCTTTTGTTTTTGTCTTTTTTCGCTAAGTTTTTTATTTTTGTATTTTTTAGATAATTCATGTCTAAAAGTATGTTTATTTTGCTCATCAAAAATAACAATTAATTCATAATTATTAAACATTGTATATTTATAATGTAATATTTTTTTTATAAATTTTCTAACTATATATATTTCTCTATTATCAATTTTAGAAAACATTTCTTCCTTAGAAATTTTTTTTTCATCAGGAATTCTAGAATATGCTAGTGAGTTCCCATCAATTATTATGATTTTTTTCATACATGTATATTATAAAGGTTAAAATATAATTATGTATAAATATGTTTTAACTATAATTCATGGTTCGAAAGAACATCAATATAGATATAAAGATTTCATAATTTCTTTAGAAAGAAAAGGAATCAAGGCAGTTACCGGAGATCTAGCTACTCACGGGGTCCAAAGCGAAAATTCAATTCATAATTTTAGTTTTGATGAAATGTTAGAATCTTCATTAAAAATTATAGACAAATCTAAAAAATTATATCCAAATCATAAGCATATCATCCTTGGGCATTCCATGGGATCATTTATTGTGAAATATATTACTTATAAAAATATAAGAGTGTTTGATGGGATTATTTTGTCAGGGACTAATAATTTAGACGGATTCCCTTTAAAGATTGCATTAATGTTTTCAAAAATAGGAAATTCTAATAAGGTTTCAAAAATAAATGAATTTTTGTCATATGGTTTGCTAACTCTAAAAACAAAATTAAATGGTTTTGGAAATTCTTGATTAAGTACTAATAAAGAAAACATATTAAATTATGATAAAGATCCATTATGTGGAAATAATTTTTCAAATAAATCTCTTTATTCAATGTTTACTTTTATAAAAGAATGTAATTCTAAAAAAACTTTACTAAATTTTAAAAATAAAAAAATTCCTCAAATGATAATATATGGAGAAAAAGATCCTGTCTCTAATTTTGGAAAAGACATAAATAAACTTACAAAAAGACATAACAAATATGGAATTAATAATCATAAAATAATTTCCTATCCAAATTGTAAACATGAAATTTTATTAGATATAATGAAAGAAAAGGTGGAAAAAGATATAATCAAATTTATAAAAAATATTTAACTATTTTATATTATTTCTCTAGATATTTTAACTAAAACTCTTTTAATATTTATAACATCTGAATTATTATATTCCATTATTCTTTTCTCTATATTTTTAGAATAGGGTTTAGTAATATTTTCTTTTAGAGCATGTTTCAAAATAAAGTGTGCATTTTTTCCATTTTTAATTGAAGTTGATAAATGAATTCCATATGCTTTAGAAATTGAATTAAGAGAAGATTTTCCAGAAGGTTTTAGTTTCATAAATGAATCTGCATGAAATAATTGTTGTAAATCAATCATATTAGAAATCATCAATGAAAGTTTTTTATGCAAGGCTTCAGGAGCTTCTTTAATTAATTTTCCTAAAGACCTTATTTCTAAATCTCTACCTCAAACAATAACTGATCCTTTTTTATCTTTATAAAAATCAGTTAATTTTTTTGCCATCAATGAATAATCTTCCTTATTATCTACAAAATTATAGTGCTTTATTTTTGTTTCGTCATCGTCCATTGAATTTATTTTTAAAATTGAAAAAGAAGATATTTGTTGATCTAATGATAGTCCATGCTTAAACATTCACTCTTTACTATTTGTAATTGCTTCAAAATCTAAAAAATATATAGGAAAAGATAATTCTTTAAGATATTCTTTAACCCCTTCTTTGTTGAGTAAGGATATTTTTTCTTTTACATCATTTTCCATATTATGAATATATAAGTAATTTTATAATAAATAGTCTATATTAAAAATATTTTATACATTTAAAATAACTTTTGAATCTTTTTCTTTTTTATTTAATAAAAGAGTTATTATTAATGAAAAAGTTGGAACTCCTATTGTACAACCAAATGAAAATCATCAAACAACAGTACCATGATAATTAGGAGAAAAATAAACTATTGCTCCTAAGATTCCGCCAAATTCTCCACTAGGAGCTATAGGTCCAGGAGCTACACCATTTCCATTTCCTCCAAATAAACCATCTAATATAGGATCATATCCTTCTACATTATCTATATAAGGTATTATAAAAGATAAAATAACAAATATTGTTGTTGTTCCTATTATTGAATAAATAGAATAGTTATAAACTATAGAAGATTTTCCATTAATAAATTTATAATCTGAATATATATAAATAGGAGTTATTAATAAAGATAATAATAATAATAATATAAATAATCCCATTGCCGCCATAGACTCATTAACACCTTGAATAAATGAAGGCTTATTTAAATTAGATATTCAAGCAAATCCTCCATTATGAATAAGTCCTGGTAATGATTGACCAATATTAACATCGGGAATAAAAGAACCATTTGTAGCATTACCGGTTGTTCATAATTGTCCTCATCAGAGGTGCAGACCAGTGAACGGAATACCCCAAATAACTTTTCCAGAAGGCAAAGAATTGCTATTTATTATGTCATCTATAAAAAATACGAAAGAATCTTTATAAGAATCAACATTACCACTATCCATTAAAGATCATTGAGATAATTTAGAGCCTAAATTATCAAAATCAATATTTGTATTTAATACTCCATTTATAAGAATGGAAGCATCTCCGCCCATGGCTCCAAAAGCATTTAAATTAACTAAAAATATTAATCATCCAATTCCTATTAATAATAGTGCTCCATTTCTCATTGAGAAATAAAGTCTATCTGAAAAATCTTTTTTAATAATTACAAAGAATAAAGATATTCCAACTATTGAGACTATTGAGACTATTGAGAGAGAAGCAATCACGACACCTTGGATAGCATAATGTGTTTCTGCATGTGTTCCGCCAAAAATAGATGCTACTGGCATAATTGATTTCCATGGACCTATTGTATTAACAAAAAAATCTGTATTAAATACAGCAAATGTAATTGAAGATAATGCAATAAAAAATGTTGCTGAACCTATTATAAATAATGAACTTATTCTTATTATTTTTTCTTGCCCTTTTATAAAATTTAATTTTCCTTTATATAAAAAATAAAATAATATTAATCCTGCAAACACTATACCAATTGACAAATACAAAATCGTAAGGACATATCACATTGGTGATGAAGTAAGGTCTGCTGACATAACTAAATGTGTCCCAAATCTATTATCTGACATTGAACCTGACACCAAAAAATAAAATGTTAGAAAACCCGAAATCATCATTAACAATAATGTTAATGAATGTCTACTTTCAAATTTTTTTCTTTTTTGCTCTAACATATAATTTATTCTTATAAATAAATATTTTTAAATATCAAATTATAATAAAATTATACCTTATATATTCATTAAATAAATGTTATAATTTTTTTGTAATGATTAAAAAAATAATTTGAACAATAATAATAATATGTCCCATTGCTTTTGCTGGATTAGCAAGTTCATTAGGAGTAAGTGATGATCTTCAAGGAATGTTTAATTCATCCAATGCATTAGGATCTTGAAAATCATTCATTATCGAATGTATTGATTTATCTAAAGAGAATGGTAATTGAGGTACAATGATTATTTTTTTAATTTTATCATTGTTTTGAACTGCTCCTTTTTGATATGCTTGAAAAGGTACATTTATAATTGGTTGAGTTCCAATTGTTGGATTTTTCTTAAGAATAGGATTATTATCTATATTATTTTTTATACCTTTAATTCCCTTTGATCCTATACAAGATAATTCAATTTACTTCTCATTAGTAATAGTAATTCTTGCTTTGCTAGGTCTTTGAATAAAATCATAAAATATTTTATTTTTTTGAAATTTTTTCAAATTTCCAAAATTGAATATATGATATAAAACAAAATATGGTTGCTATAAAAATATTAATTATTAAAAATAAAAATATTTCTCACAACTTAAAATTTCCAGAAGAAAAATCTAAAATTGGATAAGGCGCTGGAGCTCCTAGTGATGTTACTAATATTATATAAACAAAATATAAGCATGGAATAATAAATATAATCATTACTTTTTTAAGTATGGTCATATTCATTTTATCTTTTGTATATTGTTTGTCAACTATTGAAAGAAATAAAAACATTCCTGGTATTAATACATGTTTAAATGTTGTGCCTATTATAAGCATCACTCTATAAAAAGTACTTGCATTTCCATGTATTTCATCTATGATTCCTGGTTTAGAAAACTTTATAATGATTGGTATGTACACTATTGAAAATAGTAATCCTGTTACTAATATAGATGTAAATACAAGATTCTTAAAAAATCATCCATTAACTATTTTTTCCAATTTATCACTTTTAATTATTGATGAAATAAAAGCAATAGTTATTCATATTAATGCTCCAATATTACTTAATTGTGTTCAAAAAAGAAATCAAGTAATCGGAAAATATGATGATTCATAATCATATTTATTATTTGTACTAAAATCAAATGAAACAAAAACTAAAAATCCTATTAAAGTTATTGAAAAAATTATAAGTCTTGTTAAAAATTTAGATTGTTCTCTACTCATATTATATTAATTATATTATAATTAATATATCATGAAAAATTATTTAAGAAAGAAATCTTTAGAAGATTATATTGTTTGAATCGTTGGTTCTCTTTTTATTTTTGGTTTTGCATTATTTATTATTGGGTTTTTTTGAGGCGTTGAAGGTCCTGTCGCAAATCTTAATGGGTTAGGAAAAACTTCTATTTTGAAATTCTTAAAAATAGATAATATAAATTATCCTTTATATACTATTCCTAATGGCGGGATGATAGAGAATACAAATTTATTTACATTAATCAAAACACTAAATCCATCTATAGGTTTAATATATTCTATGGCTATTCTTTCTGTAGTTGGGTTTTCTTTTATTATGTTGGATATTATCATAGTGATTGGTTTAATTATAGTAACTTTTATTTTAGAAATGATTATTCCTAAAATAAAATCTAAAAAATAAAATATAATAATTAATAAAATATAATTATTATATAGAAATTAATAAATAAAAAGTGTTTTGATATACTTTTAATATATGAGTACTAAAACACAGACAATCTCTAATTTAGCAACAACTTTTTTTCATAGTAAATTAGTTTTTTATATTTTCGGAGGAGGAATTTTATTTTTTGGAATAATGAATTACTTTTTTTTCATATTTCAAAATGATTTTCAAATTTACACACCTTGATGAGGTAATATTTCAATAAATAGCAACAATGCATGAATAGGATGAGTCGAAATGACGATTGCAACTATTGGATCTTTATTTTCGATAATTGGAGTTATTTTAGCATTAAGATTTAATAAAAAATTTATCATACCTGTACTTATTGGATATACCTTCGTAATTATTGATGCTATAATTATTGGCGCTGTATTTACATCTTTGTCTTATATTTTAATGTTAATTAACGCAATATATAATTATTACATTTGAAATAAAACTAAAGATATTAATAACTCTTGTTTAATGACAAATGCAAATTGAA
>JABSQD010000017.1 GCA_013214765.1 Mycoplasmataceae bacterium
AAATATTCATTCCTTTCGAATCATAATTTATAGTAAATAAAATAAGTAAATAAATAAGTAAAAATAAAACTATTCTAATCAAAGGAATCAACACTGACGTTCCTTTAGACATGATTATTTTTATTTTTGATATTTTAAATCACAAAATTCATATTATTAAATATGAAATAAATAATAATCCTGTACCAATCAAAGTTCCATAAATTCAAGATGTATCATCTAATAATAAAATTAAAGAAATAATTATAAGTATAAAAGAATAGATTCCTGAAAATATTATACTTTTATGAAATATTTCTAATTCATTTCATTTTTTTTTCATCTATTTCCTGTTATGACATAAACATTTAACTAAGCAACAAATAAACACATAATTGCTATAACTAACGCATACAATGCTGATGATTCAGCAACAGCAGCTCCAATAAACATCATATTTCTTATTTGTCCTTCGGCCTCAGGATTTCTCCCCACTGCCTCAGCAGCCTTACCAGCAGCATATCCTTGTCCTATACCCGTTCCTATAAAACCTATCGATGCAACACCTGCCCCAACAGCAACTAACCCTCCATCAGTTACATTCGAATTAGAATGTGCTTTTGCAAAAGGAATTGAAACTGTTTCAAATATTCCTGTTCCATCACTAGTTGCTTGCATTAAAACAATAGCAAATAAAATTGTCAATACTGAAACAACAATTACTGATATAGTAACTATAGAAATCATTGTTGTTTTCATATTCTTTAATACTTTTGTATTTGTGTTCATATAATATCTCCTTAAATTTTTAATTATATAATTTAATTATACTCCTCTGAGTTATCACTTAAAGAAAAATACACTAAAAATATTACTTATTTTATTGCTTCGTTATCTGCGGAAATTAAAACATCAATAATTTCACTTAGTCCCCCATCCATAATTCTATCTAATTTTTTAAGAGTTAATCCTATTCTGTGATCAGTAATTCTATTTTGGGGATAATTATAAGTTCTTATTTTTTCAGATCTGTCTCCAGTTCCGACTAAATTTTTTTTATCAGAAGCTGTTTTTTTTATCTCTTCTTGCATTTTCATTTCAAAAATTTTAGATCTTATTAATTGTAAAGCTATATCTTTATTTTGATGTTGAGATCTACCATCTTGAGATTGAGTTACTATTCCTGTGGGAACGTGTGTAATTCTTACGGCTGAATCTGTTTTATTGGCATGTTGTCCGCCTTTTCCTCCAGACTTATAAGTATCTATTCTTAAATCTGATGTATTAATTTTTACATCAATTTCTTCTACTTCCGGCATTACGGAAACCATAATAGTTGAAGTATGGACTCTACCTTGTGTTTCTGTGGTTGGGATTCTTTGAACTCTATGAACTCCTGATTCATATTTTAAATGCCCAAATACATTTACACCTCTAACATAAAATGAAATACTAGAATATCCACCAATATCAGCTCCTGATTCTTCAATTATTTCAATTGAAAAATTCATTTTTGAAAAATATTTTTGATATGATTTAAATATATCTCCCACAAATATTTTGGCTTCATCACCACCGGCAGCTCCTTGTAATTCCATAATAACATCTCTTTCATCATTAGGGTTTTTATCTATCATTATTTCTATAATTTTTTTTTCAATTTTTTCAATTTCTTTTTTATTATCAAAAATCATTTTCTTAAATTCAGATATCAATTCTAAATCATCATCTAATTTTATTAAATTTTCAGCTGCTAATATATCATTATTTAATAATTCTAATTTATTTAACATCTCAACCTTAATTTGATGTTTTTTAATTATTTTGTTTAATAAAGTTACTTTTTTAACATCAGAATGAATATCTGGATTTTCTAATTCATTTTGAGCATTCGTATATTCTATTTTGACTTGTTTTAATTTTTCAAATATTTGTTTTTTCATATCTTATTAATTATATATGTATAATATATTGCTATTAAACATATAATTAAAATATTGAGCTTCTGGGAGAGTAGTTCAATTAGGCAGAACACCGGTCTCCAAAACCGTTTGTTGCGGGTTCGATTCCTGTCTCTCCCGCCATTCTACATAAAAATAAAAGAACCAATTAAATTGGTTCTTTTATTTAATTTTATTTAATTTTTTCCATTCTCTTATTAAATTTATCTACTCTACCTGTTTTAGAACCTGAAGTTTGTTTTCCGGTATAAAATGGATGACAATTTGAACAAACATCAACTTTAATTTCTTCAACTGTTGTTTTTAATTCAAAATTATTTCCACAAGTAGTACATGTAATTTCGATAGATTTAATTTCTGGATGTAAATTCTTTTTCATAATATACTCCTTTATTTTATGCTTTATTAATTGAACCAAATAATGTTATTTTTGTAGCTATTACTTTTTTCATATTAACTATAGAATATGTTCCAATAACTTTTCTTGGATCATATCCTGTTCCAACTTTATCTTTATTTTCTTCAATATAAGTTCTAACACCAGAAGAAAATGCTTTTTGTACTTCTGTATTTACATTTATTTTAGCTTGTCCTGATTTAATTGCTTTTATAATCATTTTATCAGGAATTCCTGATCCACCATGCAATACTAATGGTAATTTTGTTGCTAATGAATATTCTACCATTTCATCAAATCCTAATTTAGGTTCTCCAACATAATCTCCATGAACCGAACCTAACGAAGCAGCTAGAAAATCAATTCCTGTCAAAGCAATTAATTTACACTCTTCTAACGAAGCATAATTTACTCCACCTGTTATTCCATCTTCTGTTCCACCAACAGAACCAACTTCTGCTTCTACTGAAACATTATGAAGTTTAGCATATTCAACAACTATTTTTGTATCAATTACATTTTTTTCAACTAAATCATGTGAACCATCATACATAACTGATGTAAACCCAGCATCAATTGCTGCTTTACATACATCAATTGTTGTACCATGATCAACATGTAGCGCAACTGGAACTGTTATTTTTAGATCCTTAATTAATCCATTAATCATTCCGGTAACTGTATTTCAACCACCCATTCATTTAGAAGCACCTGATGTAACTCCTAAAATAATTGGTGATTTTAATTCTTCAACTGTTTCAAGAACAATTTTTGCTCATTCTAAATTATTAATATTAATTTGAGCAACAGCATATTTTTCTTTTAATGCTTTTTTTAACATTTCTTTAGCATTTACTAACATTTTATTTTCCTTTTATTTTTATAACTTTATTTTTTTCTTCATTTGATTTTTCTAAAATAATTTCTGTTTCTTCAGTCATTCTTGATTTAATAATCGAAGCTTGTTTAGAATTTGAATATTTTTCTTTAAGGTCTCATGTATTGTCGCCAATCATTATTAATTTTTCATCTTCTAATAATGACATATATAAATCTGTTTTAATTGCAAATTCATCTAAATCTTCTTTAAATGAATCCATTACTTCAATTTTAACTTTATCTCAAATTACATCATAAGTCATTGGTTTTTTTGTGTTTTTTAATAATTTTATTATCATATCTGTTTTGAGCATTTTACATATATTTCCTTTACTAAAATATTAAACGTAATTTAATTACATTTATAATTATACTCTATCTATATTTTGTCAATTGGTTTAATTCCAATTAAATTAAATATTATATTAAATTGATTTTTTAAAGAAATTATTAAATTAATTCTTTCTTCTGATAATTCAAAATCATTAGTTATAACTTGGCAAGAAGCATAATAAGAATTAAAAGCTTTTGAAAGATCTTTAAAATAATTTAAAATTAATGATGGTTCTCTATCTTTATTAATTGATAAAATTATATCTTCAAATTCAATCATCTTATTAAGTAAATCTCTTTCCCTTTCTTCTTCTCCTAATTTTATAAAAGATGTTAAAATTTTCGGTTCAGAAAATTCCATTTTATATTTTTCTATTATTTGGCTCATACGTGCATTGGCATATTGCGTATAATAAAATGGATTAGACAGGTCCTGTTGGGATGCGATATCAACATTTATTTCCATTTCTTGTTCTTTAGCTTTTGAAACTATAAAATATATAAATACATCCATATCTATTTTTTTTAAAATATCTTTAATTCTTAAAGAAGTGCCCGCTCTTTTTGACATTTTAACAATACTTGAGCCATCAGTTATTTGTACCATTGAAATATAATCAACCTCAAGAGGTACATCTATATTCAAAGCTTTCATTGAAGCTTGTATTCTTGGTTCGTATCCGTGATGATCTTTTCCTCAAAGATTAACCAACAAATCAAAACCTCTTTTTGCTTTATTCATATGATTAGCTATATCAGCTACCATATATGTAAAAGTTCCATCTTTTTTAATTAAAACTCTATCTTTTACATCTCCGAATTTATCAACCCTTATTCAAGTTGCTCCTTCGAATTCATAAATATTATTTTCTTTTTTTAATTTTTCAAACAAGATATTTGTTTCTTCATTAAGCAATTGTGATTCAGAAGTTCATTTATCAAATTTGGGCAATCCTATTTTTTTTAATAAAGATTTTATTTCATTCAAAAAATAAGTTCCTGATATTTTTTTTAAATTATCTATTCTTTCTTCCTCTGTATTGCCCTTCAAAATAAATCCATCATCAAATAATTTTTTCGAAAAAGAAACAATTTCTTTACCATGATATCCAACAGAATCTTTTTTAAGGGTCATTTCATGTCCAGCAAGTGGAGCAAAATAATAATAAACTGATTCAGCTAGAATTTTCATTTGATTTCCACCATCATTAATATAATATTCTGTATAAACATCATGTCCGATATATTTTAAGATTTTAACAATAATAGAACCCACAATTGCATTTCTAGCATGTCCAATATGTAAGTCTCCTGTGGGGTTAGCTGAAACATATTCATAATTAATTTTTTCTTTTTTTAAAAAATTAAAATCCGGTTTATAATTTTTTTTATTAAATTTCATTGCTGATTTAACCACTAAATCTTTTGATAAAAAAATATTTACAAAACCAGGTTTTGTGACTGTAATATTATCAAAATAATTTTGATAATTTTTAAGTAAAAATAATTTAATATTTTCAGCAATTTCTAATGGATTTTTATTAATTTTCTTTGAAAGTCTTAAAGAAATATTTGAAGTATAATCACCAAATTTTTTGTCTTTTGTTTTCAATATTTCAATTATAGATTTATCATTTGAATTAATTATTTTTAAATATTCTGAAAATATATTTCATAAAAAATTTTTCATATCTTAATATATTTTAACTCCTAATTTTTTTATTCTATTTTTATGAACTGCATTGCTATTGATTACTGAAGAGTATTCTGTGGCAATAAAGACCTTACCATCATTAGTTAATATTTTAGATGGGAACTTATGATTTTTTTGATATGAAGAAAAATCAGTTGCAATATCCACAACATCTCATGTTTGTTTTTTTAATTTTTGATCTTGTGATTTTTCAAAAAAAGCAACCTCTTCTTTTCCAAAAATTGTTTTAGGCATTTTTTGCCGCAAAAACATATCTGCTATATGTTTAATAATCTCATCCTCCTCATACATCGAATATCTAATTGCTGAATTCAAAATTGAATCATCTACAATTAAAAATTCCTCAACTGACATTGGTTCACGATCAAAAATTTTTTCCAAAAATCTATATTTTGATTTTAACTTTCCTTGTTTTTTTAAAAATGACATTCTTTCAAATCAAGATTTATATAAAATTTGATTGGCCACGTTTTTTGGATTTCAATAAACAGCAATATTCATATGATATCTTCCAAGGATTAATGATTCTATAACTGTTAATGCTTTTTCTTTAAAAACTAATTCACCATTATGTATCCTTGCATTTTTAATTAATCATCTTCAATCTATTTGACCATATGCTGCTCCCGTTGAAGTTGAATCTCTTAATAAGTAATCAATTCTATCCATATCTACCTCAGATGATATCAATTGATTACACCATTTCACTGGATGAGTTCCTTTTAAAATTTGTATTACTTGTTTTCTTGCATCTGGTTCAAATTTTTCAAATGCCTTATAAACATCTGTTTTAGAATTTTTGATAATGTCTATTGAATAATCTTCATGATGTTTTACTGAAATTAATTCAAATAAATGGGAATATGGACCATGTCCTAAATCATGCAAAAGACCAGCAGCCAAAACTGCTCTATATGTTGTTTTTGAAACATCGGGATTTAATTTTTTTAAAGTTCTTCTTGTCAGTTCATACACTCCTAATGAATGTTCAAATCTATAATGTTTAGCCATGGGGTAAATAAAATGGACTATACCTAAATGATTTATCCTTGCTAATCTTTTTAATTCTTTACTTTCGTATAATGCATTTATTAATTCATCATTGATAGTTATCCCATCTAAAATAGAATCTGCTATATATCTAGTTTTCATTTATAAATTCCTCCAATCTTGAAATTGTTTTTTTCTTTCCAAATATTTTTATTATTCCAGTAATATCAGGACCATACTCTTTCCCAGTGATTGCCAATCTTATTGGCATCATAAGTTCCTTACCTTTTAATTTTAAAAAAGTTCCCACATCCATTAATAATTCTTTTATTAGAAATTGATCTCACACTTCTAATGTTTGTATTTTTTTAGAAAATTCAATAATTATTTCTTTATTTTCCAAAACCAATAATTTTGATTTTGATGTAATTGTATATTTTTCAATAAATAAATTAGCCAATTCTCTAATCTCTATACCTTCCTTGAGTTGTGGTTGAAAGGTTTTAAATATTTCCATTTTTTGATCTTGACTTAAATCTGCTTTTTCAACAAATGGTGATAAAAATTTATTTAAATTATCATCAGATAATTTTTTAATGTAATAATTATTAGTTCATAGTAATTTATTTATGTCAAAAAATGATGGTGCTTTTGATAATCTATTTTTATCAAATAATTTTATCAATTCTTTTTTAGTAAATATTTCTTTTTCTCCTTTAGGAGATCATCCTAATAATGAAAGAAAATTAAATATTGCCTCAGGAAGATAGCCTCTTTCTTTATAGATGTGTATGAATTGTAATGTTTTTTCATCTCTTTTAGAGAGCTTTTTTTTATTTTTTCCTATAATAATAGAAAGGTGAAAGAAATTCGGAATTTCCCAACCCAAAGATTCAAATAAATGAATTTGTTTCGGAGTATTTGAAATATGTTCTTCTCCTCTAAGGATATCTGTAATTCCCATTAAATGATCGTCAATAACTACAGCAAAATTATAAGTTGGAATTCCATTAGTTTTTTTAATTACTCAATCTCCAATATCTTTACCAGGAAAAGAAATTTTTCCTCTGACACCATCATTCCAAACAAAATTTTTATCAATAGGAATTCTTATTCTAACTGAAAAAAATTTTTTATCTTTGTTATTTTGATTAAAAAAACATTTTCCTGAATATTTAGGAGAAGCTACTCCACTAAATATTTGTTTTTGTTTTTGTTTTTCTAGTTCCTCTGTTGAACATCAACATTTATATGCAATTTTTTTTTCAAGAAGTTTATCAATATATTTATTATAAATTTCTAATCTTTCTGTTTGTCTATATGGACCATAATTCCCACCCTTAATAGGATCTTCGTCAATCGTTATTCCTAATCATTTTAAATTTTGAATTTGATTTTTTTCTCCATTTTTAACATTTCTTTCAATATCTGTATCTTCTGTTCTAAAGATAAATTCTCCACCCACATTTTTAGCAAAAAGATAATTAAACAAGGCAGTTCTTGCTCCTCCAATATGTAAATTCCCTGTGGGCGATGGCGCATATCTTAATCTTTTTTTCATAAATATATTTTATACATTAAACCTAAAATGACAAACATCTCCATCTTTTATGAGATAATCTTTTCCTTCTAATCTTATTAAACCATTATCTTTAAGTATTTGTTTTGATTTATATTTTTTTATATTGTCAAATGTAAAAATTTCGGCTTTAATAAAACCTATTTCAAAATCGGTATGAATAATTCCGGCGGCTTGGGGTGCTGTCATTCCTTGATTAAATGTTCAAGCATGTGTTTCTTCTGGACCTGAAGTTAAATATGTTGATAATCCCAATGTATAAAATGCTTTTTTAGCAACAATATTTAATCCTGATTCTTTTAGATTCAATTCTTTTAAAAATATTTTTTGATCATTTCCTTCTAATTTTGAAATTTCATATTCTATTTGTGCTGAAACTACAACAAAATCTTCTTTTCTATTTTCTACAAAATTTTTAAAAGTGTTGAAATATAGATTTGTTTTTGGATCTGAAGACTCTTCTTCTGAAACATTAGCTAAATAAATTGTTGGTTTCATTGTTAAAAATTTAAAATTATTAATTATCTCTATCTCATTTTCAGAGTATTCAAATTCATTTAATTTTCTTTCTTGAGATAATCTTTCTTTTAAAAGTTTCATAAATATTAATTTTTCTTTTTCAAAAGTAGGCATTCTTTTTTTATTTTTTAATAAAAATTTATCTATTTGCTCAATATCTGAAAGAATTAATTCTAAATTAATTATTTTTATATCTCTTACTGGATCAATATTTCCAGAAACATGTATAATATCTGAACCTTCAAACATTCTAACAACATGAATTATTGCATCAACTTCTCTTATATTATTCAAAAATTTATTTCCTAATCCCTCTCCATTAGATGCTCCTTTTACCAAACCTGCTATATCAACAAATTGCATTTGATTATAAATTATTTTTTTAGAATTATAAATTTTAGCAAGAAATTTTACTCTTTCATCAATTATTTCTACAACTCCAATATTTGGTTCAATTGTAGCAAAAGGATAATTTTCTGCTTCAATTTCTGAATTTGTAATTGCATTAAATAATGTTGATTTACCAATATTTGGTAATCCGATTATTCCAATTTTTACTGCCATATATTAATTTTACCATTAAACTAAATATAGTATTATAATATAATATATAACATGCCGGAATTACCTGAAGTAGAAACAGTCAGAAAATATCTTAATGAAAATATTTTAGAACAAAAAATTATAAATATTTTTCTTTCTAATATAAAATCTCTTAGAAATATTTCTAAGGAAAAATTAAAATTATTAATTGGTCAAAAAATAATTGGAACAAATAGATTAGCTAAAAATTTAATTATTAATTTTCCAGGCAGTATTTTTACTTCAGAAGCCCGAAAAAGATATAGAACACTCAGAGGTGATAAAATCAATTAGATATTAATTTTTTACTTTAATCTTATTT
>JABSQD010000018.1 GCA_013214765.1 Mycoplasmataceae bacterium
TTTCAAACTTACCCAAAGCAATAACTTTGTATTTTGAACTATATTCATTTTTATTTGGAAACTTAATTATTTTCATTATTCAATTCTCTTATGTATTTTATATATATTTTTTTCTATTTTTTTAATTCATAATATATTTTTTATATTTGAAATTATTATATTTTCTTCTGTTTCAAATAAACATACTTTTTTCCCATTTAAAAATAATTCTATTTTTCCTTCATTTTCTTGAATAAACTTAAATTTAATAATTTTTTCTCTCGAAATTAATTTCGTTTCCTTAGGAACAATAATTTCTCCTATAGATTCTCTTCTTAATTCAATCAACATTGAAGGAATGTTCATTTCTTTTCCCAAATCTAAAGCAAGAGATCTTATATAAGTTCCTGAACTAACTTCAACTTTAAAATCTAATAAATTATTTCGTAAATTAAAAACTTCAAATTTAAATATTGTTCTTTTAACTTTTTTTAATTCAAATTTTTTATTTTCTCTTACTAAATTACGTGCTCTTTGTCCATTGACTTTAATATTTGAATATTTTGGTGGTGTTTGCATTATTGTTCCATAAAAATTTTTTTTAATAAGATTTTTTATCTTATTCAAATCTAAACTAAAATTATTTAAAAACATAGTAATTTTTCCTTCGGTATCTAATGTGTCAGTTGTTTTACCGAATAAAATTGTTCCAGTATAAGTTTTTTTAGAATGAAGAAATAAATTTAAAAATTTGGTATCCCCATTTGTAGCAATAATTAATAACCCTGTTGCGAATGGGTCTAACACACCAGAAAAACCAGCTTTTTTAATATTGAACTCATGCTTTAACATGGACAGTGTTTTATTTGAACTTATTCCTTTTTGTTTATCCAATAAATAAAATGCCATAATTATTTTTTATTTATTTTTTTAATAAGTTGTTCCATTTCATTAATTCTATTCAATTTATTATCAAGTATTAATTCCAAAAACGGAACCTTTTTAATCGAAATCAAATTAGATAATTCTTTCCTAATATATGAAGTAGCTTTTTTTAATTCAAAAAATGACTTTTCATCATTTTCTTTAATAAAAGAAATGTATACTTTAGCTATTGAATTATCACTATTTAATATTACTTGGGTAACTGTTGCCAATTTAGCATAATCATTATCTAATTCCATAATTATTTCAGATAATTTTTGATGAAAATTTGATTCTAATTGTTTTGTTTTTATTCCAGACATATTTAATTTAATTTAACTAGTTCTTTCGAAACTAAAATATCCCCTTTCTCTAATTTGATATTTTGATCCTCTAACGTTATTCCACACTCTCTACCAGCAAGCGCCTCTTTTAATTGATCTTTTTCAAATTGCAATGATTTTACTTTACTTGTAGCAATTACTTTATTATCTCTAACTATATCAATTAATGATCCTTTCTTGATTGAACCTTCTTTAACAAGAGAACCAGCAATAATTCCAATTTTTGAAAATGAAAATAATTTAATTATTTCTGCTTTTCCTTTTTTGACTTCTTCAAATTTATCTTCAGTCAATCCATTTATTTTATTTTCAATATTTTCAAATAATTTATAAATAATATTAAATTCAAGAAAATTAACACTTTTATTTTTCATAAGTGCTTGAATTGTTGAAGATGTTTTAATATTAAAAGTATAAATATGTGCTTTTGATGCTTCTGCTAATGTAACATCTGTAGTTGTTATTTCACCAACATCTTTTCTTATAATTTTAACTTCTATATCTTCGGTAGAAATGTTTTCAACTTTTGATGAAATTGCTTCCAAAACACCAAAAGAATCAGTTTTAAGAATAACATTAAATGTTTTTTTAGAATTTTTTAATTGTGTGAATAAATCTGCCGCAGAAACAGATGTTCTTTTTCTTAATTTATTTAATTTAGAAAAATGAATTGCATCCGCTATTTTTTGTGCTCCCTTGTCTTTGGTAGAAACAAATTTTGAACCCGCAACTGCTGAATTTCCTAATCCATATATTTCTACTGGAGTTCCCGGAGTTGCTTCTTTAACATTCAAACCTGAATCATTATATATAGCTTTAACTCTTCCTGTAAAATCATCAATAATAATATCATCTCCGACTTTAAGTGTTCCGTTTTGGACGATAACCGATACTAAATTACCTTTTTGTTTGTTAATATTAGATTCAATAACTGTTCCTGAAGATAAAATATTTACAGGTGATTTTAATTCTTGCATTTCAGATATTAATATAATATTTTTTAATAGATCATTAATTCCTTCTTTTTTTAATGCTGAAATAGGAATAAAAGGAACTGTTCCTCCTCATTCTTCAGATACAACATCTATTTTAGATAAATCATTTTTAACTTTTTCTAAATCTGCTCCCACTGTATCCATTTTATTGACAGCTATAATAATTGGAACACCCGCTGCTTTAGCATGGTCGATTGATTCCTTGGTTTGTGGCATGATTGAATCATCTGCAGCAACTACAATAACTACAATATCAGTTAATTTAGATCCATTTGCTCTCATTTCAGTGAATGCTTCATGTCCTGGAGTATCTATAAAAGTTAATTTTTTATTCTCAAATACAATTTGATAAGCACCAATTGTTTGAGTAATTCCCCCAATTTCTTTTGAAATTAAATTTGATTTTCTAATCGCATCTAATAATGTTGTTTTCCCATGATCAACATGTCCCATAATTGTAATAATAGGTGGTCTTTCAGATATCAAAACATCTTTTGTTCATTTTTGAATTTTCATAATATCCAAAATTTTTTCTACTACATTAACTTGAGATATATCATCAACTTTTTCAAAATTTATATTATTATTTATTGCCAATTCAGCAATTTCGTCATCTTCAAGTATACGATCAATTTTCTGATCTACATTTAATCCTAAATCCTTCAATACTTTTTGAGAGTTGATTCCAATTATTTTTGCCACCTCATTAAGTCTGGGATTAGAACCAAAATATAATGTATTATTTTCAAAAATTAATTTCTCTTTCAAAAAATCATTTAATAAAAATTCGACTCTATGTTCATTTTTATTTTTTTTATTTGTCATATATTATTTTGCCTCCTTTAACAATTCTTTTTTTATATCATCTATGTTTCCTTTAAATTTTTTTATATTTTTTTTAATAAAATTATTTTCCAAACCTTTTTTAATTGAAGTAGGCAAAACATAAATACCTCTTCCTCCTAAATTATATTCTTTATCAATTCTTGTTACTCCATTTTTAAAAACAGAAATTCTTATTAATAAATTTCTTGAATAAGTTTTGGATGTGATGATATCTTTTCTATTATTAATTAAACTCCTCATTTTCAAACTCAGGATCATAAACATCCTCTTCCTTTTGTTTTTGATTTTGATTATTATTTTCAAAATCTTCATCTAAATAATAATCTTCAATAGTATAGTTTTTTGATTCTGTTTCTCCTATTTCCTCAATAGTATCATATTCATCAAAATTTAATGAATCCATAAAATCTTCATTAGTTTCTGAAATATATTTATTTTTAGTAATTTTTTCTCATTCAATTCCTTCAGCATTAGCTTCCTCAATTGTTTTAACATCAATTTTTGTTTTTGTTAATATTGCCGTAAGTTTAATATTGATTCCTTTTTTACCTAAAGCAGGTAAAAATTGATCTTTAGCAACAATAACAATGGCTTCTCTTCAATCTTCTTTATTTTCTGTTATTTTAATTCCTGTTATTTCAGCAGGTAATAATGCTTCAGCAATAAATTGTTTAATGTTATCATGATACTTAATAATATCTAATCTTTCTCCACTAATTTCATCTACAATAGGTTTTATTTTTTGTCCTTTAACTCCGATTATAGATCCAACAGCATCCACTTCGGAAATCGAAGTAGAAACAGCAACTTTTGTTTTGAATCCCGCCTCTCTAGCAATAGCTTGTATTGAAACAACTCCATCAGCCACATCATCAATTTCTCTTTCAATTAATTTTTGAATAAATCCTGTGGATTTTCTTGAAGCTATAATTTGAGCATCCTTAGATAATTCTCCTATTTCTAATATATATACAGATAAAAGTTTTCCTTCTATTATTTTACTTCTATCTAATGAAGGTATTTCATTAGCAGGCATAAATATCGAATTTCCATCATAATCTAAAATTACATTTCCTCTATTCAAAACTTTGTGAATTTTAGCATTTAATAATTCACCCTTATATTTTGAAAATTTTTTATAAACTTTAATTTTTTCTACTTCAGAAAGTTTTTGCAAAAATAATTGTTTAATATGTTGTCTTCTTCCAATATTGATATTATTTAAATCAATAACTTCAGTATAAGAATCTCCAATTTTAAGATTTTTGTTTTTTATTCTTTCATCTGTTAATTCAATTTGTCTAAATCTTGATAAAATCGTTTTTTCTTCCACAACTTCAAGATTTTTTTTTATTGAAATTTTTCCCTTTTCCATATCAATTTTAATTTCAATATTAGCTGGTTCTGGTTCTTCTTCTTCATACCTACTTAAAGCATCTTTGTCTTTTTCAAATGCTTTTTTAAAAACTTCAATAAGATATTTTTCTGCCTCTTCGCTTGTTAATCCTTTAACTTCTAAGAATTCACGTAATTGAGATACAAAATTTTCATTATCCATTTTATTATATTTCCTTTCCTTTTAATATAAGAAGTGAGTCATAAACTCACTTCATTAAAATATTTATTAACTACATTCTAATTATACATTATTAATTATTCAAATAAAGATAGTTGATTAATTGACTTTTTATATTTAACCACTTTATCAAATACACCATTTTTTTCAAGAGCATCTATAACTTTTGGAGGTAAACCAGATCTTTTTTTAAAATCTAAAATAGATATAAAATTATTTTTTTTTCTATTTGTTGTTGTTGTTTTAGAAACTGATATTCCTACACCCTCCATAATCGAAAAAGGAGGTATTATTTTATTATTTTCATAATCAATAATATAATTTATAGAACCTGATTTATTTATATCAATATTAACAAATTCAATACCTCTAGAATACATTTCAAAAATAATATTATATGTATCAATAAAATCATCATGTTTCTTAGTTCGTTCAAATTTAGGAAGTGAATTAATTTCTTCAATATGTTTTTTCATATCAGGAATACCATTAAGAATTCTTTTTAAATCTAATTCTACATCTCTTTTAGAAAAAAAAGTTGCATAATATTCCAATGGAAAATTAATCTTATATCAAGCAATTCTATAAGCCATCATTACATAGGCAGTAGCATGGGCTTTAGGAAACATATATTTAATTAATTTACATGAATCAATATATCAATCTGGAATATTTTGTTTTTTCATTATTTCTTCTCATTCTTGAGTCAATCCATTACCTTTACGAACTGATTCCATTATATTGAATGCTATAGAATTTTCTATTCCTGACTGAATTAAATATATCATTATATCATCACGTACAGAAATTACTTCTGACAATACAGCTGTTCCATCTTCAATTAATTTTTGTGAATTTCCTGCTCAAACATCTGTACCATGAGATAATCCTGATACTCTAACCAAATCAGAAAACGATTTAGGTTTTGCTTGTTTAACTAATTCCCTAACAAAAGGTGTTCCGAATTCTGGTAATCCAATAATTCCTAATTTTTCTCCAGTATAATCTATCTCATAATTTAATATTTTATTAGATTCAAATAATGAAATTATTTTTTTATCATTCATTGGAATTGTTAATGGATCAATTTTTGTTAAATTTTGTAACATACGTATTGTAGATGGGTCTAAATGACCTAAAAAATCTAATTTTAATAAATTATTATGAATTGAATGAAAATCAAAGTGAGTTGTTTTTCATTCTGCTGCCAAGTCGTCTCCAGGATAATTAATTGGGGTAAATTCATTCACATCCATATCATCAGGAATAACAATTAAACCACCAGGATGTTGCCCTGTAGTTCTTTTTCCACCCTCAATTTTAGAAGCAATTCATTCAACTGTTGCTTTACTAAAATTTATCCCTATTTTTTCTTCATATTTTTTTACATAACCTATTGAAGTTTTAAATGCGGCTGTAGAAATTGTTCCAGCTCTAAAAATGTTTTTTTCACCAAGAGTGTTTTTCATAAATTGATGAATTGATGATTGATTATCTCTTGAGAAATTTAAATCAATATCTGGAATCTTATCTGCATTAAAACCTAAAAATGTTTCAAATGGAATAGAATGACCATCACCAATCATTAACTCATTACAAACTGGACATTGTTTATCTGGCAAATCATATCCGCAATCTACAGAATCATTAAATTCATGATGTTTACATTTTTTACATCTATAATGTGGTGAAAGAGGATTTACCTCTGTGATTCCAGACAATGTTGCCACAATAGAAGATCCTACTGAACCTCTTGAACCAACAAGATATCCATCATCTAAAGATTTTTTAACTGCTATCGAAGATAAATAATAAATTATTGAAAATCCATGTTTAACAATAGAATTTAATTCTTTTTCAAGCCTAGTTTTAATACTGAAATGAGGATTATCGCCATAAAGATTTTTAAAATTATTATTAATAGTTTTTAATAGTTTTTCTTCTGATTTTAAAATTGTTGGAGGATATAATTTATCTTTAATTGGTTTTTGACTTTTAATTAATGATTGAATTTTTTCAGGATTTTTTAATACTATTTTTTTAATTATATCAATATCCAAAAATGTTTTAAATTCTTCAAACATTTCTGAAGTACTTCTTAAGTGTGCGTCTGGTTTTTCAGATTTAGGATTTTTAAAATTGTACAATGGATGATATAACCCCCCTACTCTTTGAGCTGAAATAATTACATCTCTAAATTTTTTATCAATTTTTCCTGCATAATGCGCATTTGAAGAAGCAATAACAGGAATATTATATTTTTCTCCAATTTTGATTATTTTTTTAATAATTTTCTTTAAATCAATTAAACTAATTATATTATTTACTATTAAATGTCTATATGATGTAGGAGGAAAAACTTCTAAATAATCATAAATGGGAATAATACAATCTAGTAATTTTTCATCATTATTCATTATTGAATCAAATAATAAACTGTTTGAACAAGATGAACCAATGATTACATTATCAAATAATTTTCTTTCAAAAAATAATGACAACGGAAGCGAAGGTGTTTTCTTTTTTGAATTAAAGTATTTAACATTAGATCATGAAACAAATTTATTCAAATCTGTAAGTCCTTGTTGATTTTTAGAAATCATTGTTATATGTTTTCTAAAAAAGAAATTAATTAATTTTGAATTTTTCCCATTTAATTCCTTTAAAGTTCTTATATTTTTTTCAGATAACAATTTATGAAGAAATCTCTCAAATATCTTACTTAAAACTTCAGCATCATAGTCTGCTCTATGAGATGATTCAGAATTGTATTCTACAAATTCATGTTTGGAAATAGTTTCAAGCCTATGAGATCTTGATCTTGGGTGTATAATTCATGATATTTTCATTGTATCTATAATAGGATTTTTTATTTCTTCTAATCCATTTTCTAAATAAGCTTTATTAAGAAAATTATAATCAAAGGAAGCATTGTGAGCAACAAGAATTGCATCCCCTATTCAATCTTTTATTTCTGTAATTACTTCATGAATTTTAGGAGAATTTTTTACATCTTCATTTGTTATAGAGGTTAAAGATGTGGTGAATTCACTTATCTCTTTTTCTGGATTGATGAATATTTGTTTTCTATCTGTTATTTTATTATTTTTATATTTTACAGCGCCAAATTCAATTATTTCACCTAAATATGCGGAAACAGATGTTGTTTCCAAATCAAAAAACACATATTCTGCATCTACTAAATTTTGGTCTCTCTCATTTATTACAATTTTTGTATTCACATCATCATAAATATCAAATTCAGCACCATAATTAAATTTAATATCAGTTTCTAATGATGCAGCATAAACATCAGGAAAAGATTGAACCGAATTATGATCAGTTATTGTAATTGAATTTAAATTATATGCTTTAGCATATTCAATATAATCTCTCACTTCAGCTATACCATCTAATGTGGACATTTTAGTATGGACATGAAATTCATTTCTTTTATATTCTGTATCATCAGATTCTATTTTTAAAATAGAATTGTTAGAGATTATTTGTATAGAATTAACATTAAATCCTTTTAATATATTTACTTTATTGAATTCATCAAATTCATAAATTCCATACATTCTAATTGAATCATTTTTTTTAATTTCTAATCCTATTTGTTGTTTATCAAAAATAACTACAGGTACTGCTTTATCTTGATTACCTAAAGAAAATGAGTGAATAATTGTCCCAATTTTACTTTTTCGTTCCTTATATTTAAAAACGAAACCTTCAAAATAAACATTTTTTTGTAAATCATTTATTTCAAAATCAATTGGTTTATGTCTAGGTCTAATAGTTTCATCTAAAATTTTTGTTTTATTATAAACTGTGCTTTTAACTTTAAAAATTTCTTTTATTAATTTATTAACCCCTAGTGCTTCAGGAGTAAAAATTACTTCTATATTTAGATTAGAAATAGAAAATCATTTTAAAAAATTTTTTATTTCATTTTTTATTTCATTAAATTCATTTACTGATGATTTCTTTGAAAATTTAACTTCTATTTTATCATTATTAATTTCAATTATAAAATCAGATAATTTAATAGGAATTTTTTTATATTCTAAAAAAATTTTTAT
>JABSQD010000019.1 GCA_013214765.1 Mycoplasmataceae bacterium
AATAATATATAATTCTAAAAAACAAATAGTAAAATATATATTAAATTGCATTAACTTTTTTAATTTCTAATGTTTTCAACACAAGAATAATTGCTGCTGCAACTGCTGCTCCAATCAGAATTGCCATTATATATAATATTATTGATAATCATATTGGACCAATTAATAATGAATTAACTAATGCAAATACAAATATTCCTCCATGTGGAGCTGCAATTGTTATTTGTAATAATCCAACTATTAATCCAGATACAGTTGATCCGGCAATAATCGCTGGCATTATTACTTTAGGATATTTAGAAGCAAATGGAATCGCTCCTTCAGTTATGAATGATGCTCCCATAATTCAGTTAGTTATTCCACCCTCTTTATCATCATCATCTCAAAGAGTTTTTCTTTTAAAGCAAGTTGCTATCGCAATTGATAATGGTGGAACCATTCCTCCAGCCATAACAGCTGCCATATATATTCCACCAGCTTCAAAACCAGTTGTTGATAAAGAAACCATTACTGTACCAAACACATATGCTGTCTTATTAACTGGTCCACCCATATCAACAGCCATCATTCCTGCTAATAGTAATGCAAGCATTCAAGTTAATCCTGCATTATGTATTAACATAAGTAATGTTAATAATCCTCATGTTACATAAATTAAAGGTATATTTATAAATCAAAATATTATTGAAGCAAATGCTGTACCAAATAAAGGTAATAATAAAATTTGTTTAATACCTCTCATAGACTTTGGTAAAAAATCTAATACTTGTGATATCAGAACAACAATAACTGTTCCAAGGAATGCTCCTACTATACCACCAATAAATCCTGATGATACAGCTGATGTACCTATAAATTCTTCAGGAACTCAATTAGGAATTCCATTTTCTGTATATAGTCCAAATGTTTCTGTAAATATTGGTCCACTACCTGCAGCTAACATACCAATTACAAATCCAGGTAATAATCCTGGTCTTCCAATTAATGAATACATTGTATATGCTGTAAGCATAGGAATCATTAATCCCATTGAAATTCCACCAATTGATTTTATAAATAATGATACTGGATTACCTGTACCAAAAGATCCATCAACAGCATTAGAATTACCTATATCAAATAAGAATGCTAATGCAATAAATATTCCACCAAATATTACAAACGGAAGCATAAATGAAACTCCGTTCATAACTGATTTTCAAGCTCTGCTTCCAAAGTTTTCTAAAGATAGTTGTCCTTGTCCTGCAATTCTTTCTTCTCCATTTGTTGTTCTAACAGAAGTTGAAATGATTTGTGTATCTTTACCTTTTAATGCATTATTAATATGTAATTCGGCATCAGAAATAACTTTCTTAGTACTAGTTTTATAAATTTTTTCACCAGCAAATCTTTCCATTTCAACTTCTCTATCTGCAGCAATAATTATAGCTTTAGCTTCTTTAATTTCTTTATCAGTTAAAACGCTTTGAACTGTTTGTCCTTGAGTTTCAATTTTTATAGTTAAACCCATTTCTGAAGCTTTTTTTTCAAGAAATTCTGCAGCCATATATGTATGAGCAATACCTGTTGGGCAAGATGTAACTGCTACAATATCAAAACTTTTTTTAGAAGATTTATTTGCTTCTTCTTTCTTTTCGATTATTAAAGAATTTATTTCTTTTTCAACTTTCGAAGATGATGAAGTTTTTATCATTTTAGAAAATTTTGGATCTACTAATTTAGCAGATAATTTAGATAAAATAAGTAAGTGATTATTTCTTCCATTCTTAGGAACTATAATCGCAATAACAGTATCTACTTTTGAACCATCTATTGTTTTTCAATTTTTAATATCAGACTTTTGTAAAATTATAATTTTTGGTTCTTTGATTTCTGAATTAACTGTATGAGGTATTGCAAAACCATCAACTAAAGCTGTAGAAGATTGTTTTTCTCTTTTTTTGAATCCATCAATTAATTCTTTTTTATTAGTAATAATATTATCGTTAATTAACAATTCAGCAATTTCATCAAATGTTTTAAAAATTGTTTCTGATTTTGAATTTGTTATTAATTTTTTTGTTATTAATTTCATTTATTTATCCTTTCTTTTTTTAATAATAATTATCTATTTTTTATTAACAAATAAATTATCTCTATTATATACAATATATATTAACATATATATACATATTGTATATACTTAAAGTTTTTTTATATGTACTTTCTTTAAATTTTTTTCAATAAGTGTATAATGCGCAAGTCCATTTACCTGAGCAGTAGCTGCACCTGCGGCATTAGCTCATTTAAATGCTTTTTCAGAACCTTCATTAATTTTAATGATAAATGCAGATAAGAAGGAATCTCCTGATCCTTGTGGAGATATTAATTCTATTTTATCAACTTTAGCATAATATAAATCAGAATTAGAATCTAATAAATATGATCCATCTTTTCCTAATGTAATAGCAACATTTTGAGCTCCTAATTTTTTTAATTTTTTCATGTAAAAAATTATCTTATCTTCAGTTTTTATTTTCTCTTTAAAAATTCATTCTAATTCATCTCTATTTGGTTTTATAAATAAAGGTTTAAATTTAACTAAATCTTTTAAAATCGGTTTTGATAAATCAAAAACTATTTCAACCCCTTTGTCTTTGCATATTTTTGAAATTTCAAAAATAAACTTTTCATCATCTTTATGAAAAGAACCCATAATCATTAATACTTCATCAGAATTAAAATTAATTATAGATCTAATTATAGAATTTTTCGCAATTATTGTTAATGGAGTTGCTAATGAATTTAATTCATAATTACAATCACTAAAATTTAACTTCATATTTATTCTAGTCGTATCCTTAGAAAATATTTGTAATTGTTGTATTCCAATTTTTGATAACTTTTCTTTTAAAAGTTCTCCACTAAATCCTCCAGAATAATGAATAGCTAATGTTCTTGTATTAAATTCATTTATTATTATTGAAGCATTAATTCCTTTTCCGCCTGGTTCAAAAATCTTTTCTTCTGGTCTAAAATTAGATATTTCTTTTAATTTATCATTAGTTTTAATAATATAATCAACAGCCGGATTAAGTGTTAATGTATTTATCTTTCTAGATTTAGTATTTTTTTCTATTATTCCTAAAGAAGATTTTAAAATATATTCACTAACAGATGAATAACCATATTCTTTAGAAAGAAATTCTATTTTTTCTTTTTCCTTTTTTGTTAGTCTTAAATTTAATTGCTTTGTTTTTGATTGCATATTAAGTATATTATACATAAAATGTATATTTAAAACTAAATACTAAATTAATAAAATTATCTTATTTTGTAAATTTAATTTTCTTTTTGGAAGTGTTCAAAATCTCTTTTAGATCTTTCTTTTAATTTCTTCATGGCTTTAGATTCTATTTGTCTAACTCTTTCTCTAGTGACATCTTCTATTTTACCAATTTCTTCAAGAGTTGACGCTTCTCCAATTTCTTCTGAATCCTTTGATAAACCATTTCTTAATCTAATAATATTAACTTCTCTTTCATTTAAATATTTAGGTAAAACTTCATTAATCTTAACAATGATTTCTCTATTTCTCGTAAAATTATCAGGAGTTAATATTCTTTTATCTTCAATAAAATCATATAAAAATGATTCTCCTTCAGAATGAATAGATTTATCTAAAGAAGTTGGGTCAATATTAATTAATCTTATTTGATTAATTTTCTTAGCAGTATAACCTGGACCCATCTCTTCAGCTAATTCATCATCTGTTGGTTGTCTTCCATACTCTTGCATTAATTCTCTAGTAATTTTTGAAATTCTATTAATCGTCTCAACCATATGAACAGGTATTCTAACTGTTCTTGCTTGATCTGCAATAGCTCTAGTAATTGCTTGTCTAATTCATCAAGTAGCATAAGTAGAAATTTTGAATCCTCTAGTATAATCATATTTATTAATTGCTCTAATTAATCCATTATTTCCTTCAGCAATTAAATCTTGAAATGGAAGTCCTCTTGCTTTATATTTTTTTGCAATATTAACTACTAATCTAAGATTTCTTTTAATCATTTTATCTTTAGCATAATCACCATCAACTTTCATTTCATGTGTTGCTTTAGGATCTTTTGAGTTAGTGAAGATTGTTGCTAATTCAACTTCTTCAGCAGTAGTAAGTAAAGTTCCATTTCTATAAACATGTCTCATATATCATTTAATATGATCTCTAGCTTCACCTAAATCATTTTCAAGTTCAACATCAGACATTTCTCTATATTCATCTAATTTTTTTTCTTCATCTGTTCTTTCATCAATTTTCTCTTCATCTTCTATTTCTTCCGAACCTGAAATAATTCCTCTTTCTTTTAATAGAAAAATGAATCCGTTAATTTCATCTTCATCTAATGTTACTTTTAATTTTGAAAGCATATTAAAAATTTCATCTTGTTTAAAATACTTTGCTTTAATTTTTTTTAAATTTCGTTCTAATGAAATAATGATCTTTTTATAATCTTTATAAGAACCAACATTGTTTACAGTTTTTTCTATTTTAATTTTAGAATGTCCTTCAATATTTGTAATTGAAAAAATATCTTCAATTTCTTTTGTTCCAATTAATCCTTTTTTATTAATTGTTTTTTTAATTTCGGTTTTTGATAATGGTTTTCCTTTTTCTGTAGCTAATTTTTTAATTGCTATAAAAAGAGATCTATTATTTTTCTTTAATTCAGATTGTTTTTCATTTAACTTTAACTCTTTAGTCATAATGTTTATATTATACCTTTCTTGTGGTTACTTTTTTAATAAAGAAGTTAAGAATTTAATTTCTTCATCATCAATAGATTTTTTTATTTCTTCCATTAATAATTTTTTTCTATTAATATTAAACATCTCATTAAAATTTTTAATAAATAATTTATAATCCTCCATATTTTCAACTTCTTTAAGTTCTGGATTTATTTTAGAAATATAGTCTTGACTCATCATTAAATCTATTTTTTTTAAAGTTTTTGGATTGTCTATAATAATATTTTCTAATTTAGAATTTTTAAATGTTAATCATAAATCATGTAATGAAGATCTAACAAATGAAATGGGATTATTTATTAAATAATTAAATGCTTCTTCATGAATCATTGCAAATGCAACAATGAATTCTTCATTAAACATTAATTTAATTGTTTGAGATTGATCAGTTGTTAATTTTTGTTTATTTTCTGTATTCTTTTGTTTCTCATAAAAATCTTGTGGTGTGTAATCTGGAATATGAGTATTTTGTATTTCTTCATTAATAACTAATGTATTTTTTTCAAATTCATTTTTAAGTGTTTCTATGCTAATTCCATATTTATTTGATATTTCATTTAAAGTATGATCAGAAATCATAGCATCTTTATGCAAAGAAACTAATTTTAATAATTCTCTCAAAATATTAAAATCAATATTTCCTGTATCAATATCTAATTTTGAATAAATTTTTTCTTTATAATAATTTAAAAATGTTGTTTTATTTTTTAATGCATCCACAACAAATTCTTTTCCTAATTTATATAATTCATCAAAATCTTTTCCTGATGGAATCATTACAGAGTGAACATTCATTCCGCCAGAAATTAAAGATTTTCCCGTAAGAATGGAGGCATTAATTCCAGGAGTATCAGAATCAAAAGCCAATGTAATATTATTAGTAATTCCTTTTACTAGTTGTATATGTTGCGGAGTAAAAGATGTTCCCATTGTAGCAATAGAATTTTCAATTCCTGCTTTATACAAAGATATAACATCCATAAAGCCTTCGACAACTATTATTTCTTTTTTTAAATTAGCAGATATTTTAGCATTGAATATATTATAAAGTATGTTTGATTTCTTAAAAATTGGTGTCTCTGGTGAATTTAAATATTTTGCATAATTAGATTTTTCAATTACTCTTCCAGAAAATCCAATTATTTTTCCATTTGAATTTTCAATAGTAAACATTAATCTATTAATAAAATAATCCACTAATGTAGAATCATCTCTTCTTTTAGCTAATCCGTATTTAATAATTTCTTCTTCTGTAAATTCTTTATTTAAAAGAAACTTAGTCAAAGATGAACCATCGCCAGAAAAACCTATTTTAAATTTAATTATTTCTTTCTCATTCAAGCCTCTTGAATTTATATAATTTTTAACAATAGTTTTATTTGAATTTTTTAATGAATACCTAAAAAATATATAAGCTTCTTCATTAATTTCTCATCCCCTAATTTCTTCAGGATTAATTTTTATTTTTTTTTGAGAAATATATTTCTTTCATTCTATATTAGCTTTATCAGATATTTTTTTAACTGTCTCAATAAAAGAAATTCCTTCATAATTTTGAACAAATGTTATTGCTCCTCCACCAGCTCCACAAGAAAAGCATTTAAATATACCTTTTGAATCAGAAACTGACATTGAAGGATTTGAATCAGAATGAAAAGGACATAGCCCAACATAATTATTTCCTTTTTTTTCTAAAGAGACATAATCACTAACTGTGTCAACTATACTTACTTTATCTTCTATTAATTTTATTAACTCTTTTAAATTACCTTGCATTTTTTAATATGTATTTTTTAATATCTGGAATAAACACTCTTTCTTGTTTTGTTGTATCTCTATTTCTAATAGTTACCATGTTATCTTTGATTGAATCAAAATCAAATGTTATAGAAAACATTGTTCCAACAGAATCTTGTTTTCTATATCTTTTCCCAATCGAACCACCTATAGATAAATTAATTGGTCCAATATCTTTTTTTAATAATTCTTTATATAAAGAATTTGCTTCTTTCTCTAATTTATTTGTTAAAGGCATAACTGAAACTTTATATGGAGAAAGATTAAATGGTAATTTAAATACTTCTCTTTCTCCATCATTAATTGTTTCTGTTATTAACATTTCAGAAGATATAGCAAATAACAATCTTTCAACTCCCATAGAAGTTTCAATAACATGAGGCATATACTTTTCTTTTGCAGATTGATCATTATATTCCATTGAATCATTAGAAGAATTGGTATGATTTGTTAAATCAAAATTTCCTCTATTTGCTAATCCAAGAATTTCTCCTCATCCAAACGGAAATTTATATTCAAAGTCAATTGTTCTCGAAGAATAATGAGCTAATGAATCATTAGGAACTTCATATTTTCTAAAATTATCTAAAGTTAATCCTAACGATAATAAAAAATCATTAATTTTTTTTATATAATAATCAAACCAAATTGTTGATTCTTTCTCTCTAGTAAAAAATTCTAATTCTAATTGTTCAAATTCTTTTGTTCTAAAAATAAAATTCCCAGGTGTAACTTCGTTTCTAAATGCCTTACCAACTTGACCAATGCCAAAAGGAATTTTAACATTTAATGTATCAACAACATTTTTAAAATTAATAAAAACTCCTTGAGCTGTTTCTGGTCTTAAATAAAGAGTTTCTTCTCCTCCTGTTTTTGAAGATGAAGTTTTAAACATTAATTCAAAAGCTCTAACATCTGTTCAATCTTGTTTTCCGCAAGATGGACAAACTATATCTTTAACAAATTTAGTTTGCTCTTCAAATGATAAATTATTTGCATTTTTAATTTTTTTAATAGATTCTATTAAATGATCAGCTCTAAATCTTTCTTTACATTTTTTACAATCCACCATAGGATCATTAAACTTACCAACATGTCCTGAAGATTCTCATACTTTCGAATTCAAAATTATACTTGAATCTAAATGATAAATATTTTCTTCTTCATCAATAAAAAACTTTTTTCATAAATCTTTAATATTGTTTTTTAACATTGTTCCCAATGGTCCAAAGTCTCATGAATTGGCAAGGCCACCATATATAGATGAACCTGAATAAACAAAACCTTTTTCTTTTAAGTGTGCAATTATTTCTTTCATTTCTTTCATAACAATATAAATTATACTATATACTATGCTTTATCAAAAAATAGAAATGGTTCTATTTTAATGTAATTATTTTAGTACTATTTTCCTTAATGTTTTTAATATTTTTTATATAAATATTTTTTTTTAAATCTGATTCAATATTCGAAACAAAAATTTTTGTAAACATAATATATTTAGGTTTAGAAAGTCTTAAAATATGTAAAGCTCCATCATTAATTTTTTTTATCAAAAGAATTATTTCTCATCCATTATTTGATAAAATATCAAAATAATTTCTCATTAATATTTTTTCATCAATTAATTTATTTTCAGAAACAATAATAATAAAATTATCTCTGATAACACTCGAAAGCAACCATGCAAATTGCCTTAAAAACCTTTAATAGTAATATATAATAAAATTATATATGATTAC
>JABSQD010000002.1 GCA_013214765.1 Mycoplasmataceae bacterium
CTTAACTTTTTTTAAATTTTTTCATGTTTTTGAATTAAATATAAACTCTTTTTCACCTTTTAAATATTTTTCATCTTTAGAACTTAATTTTATTTTTAACTCATCATTAAAATTAATGATTGAAGAACTTTCATTATTTTTTCAATCAATGATTAAATAATCTTCTAATAATTTTTTACTCATTCCTTTTTTAACAATGCCATCAATTATTTGTTTTTCTATTCCTTTATCAATTAATTTATCTAATGTTTGACCTTCCTCAAAATTATTACTTATCGTTGAGAACATTTCACTATTTTGATCACTTAAACCATTAAGAGAACCTGTGGGTTTTAATTCGATATCATTTTTCTTACTATTTCATTCTCCTCTTGATTTTCAATTGCTACCAGGAATAATATCTAATCCTATTTTATCTCCATAGGATACTTTATCATTATCTTCAATACCTTTTCAAATAATTTTATATGAATTTTTATCATATCCATTTTCGGAATTAATCATTTGTCTATCTATCTCTTCTTTTAATGATTCTTTAACTTGTAAAAAGTTAACACCTTCATTTCAGGAAGAAGATATTTCCTCTAATTCAGATTTATCAATTTTAGCTGCTGATAAATCTTTCATTCCATCACCTTGTTCTAAAGCATTAACTTTTCTAAGTTCATGTACCAACATCTTTTTAAAATTCTCTGAAGCAGAGGATCCTGAAACAGTAGATTGATCTTTAGCAAGATTTAAATCCTTTTCATATTGTTGACTTACCCATTCAGGAGTATTAATATTTTCGCTATAATCGTAAAGTTTTATTTCATTTTCATTATATGATTTATTGGTATAAGAATTATTTTCTTTTTTTACTTTTTGAACAACTTCAAATGAATTGTTTCCATAAATATCAACTAATGAAAAACCATATATTCCATCATTTTCAAATTTATAATTTGGATCTTGAATTTCTAATTCTTTAACTCAATAATTTTTACTTCTATCTCACTTAAATACTATATAGTCAAGATTTCCATCACGTAAATTTTTTGAAAATTTATCATCAATAGAAACAGTAAAATCTCCATCAACTATTGTTGAATTAATAATTTCATCATCATTTAATATTTCATCATTATTTTTATCAAATACTCTTTTAGTATTTTGTTTTCCAATAATATTATCAACTCCATTATCTTTTGAAGGAATAACTTTTAAATAATCATTATGATTTTCAGGTAAAAATTCAATATTGAATTTTCATTCATACCCATCTTTATTATTAATAGTTATTTTATCTATTTGTTTATCAACGACTCCACTATTGTCTTCTTTTAATAATTTGTTCTCGAATTTAAATACGTCAATATTATCATTTGTTAAATTTCCATTAACTTTTATTGATTCAATGTAATCTTCATTTAAACTAAATTCTTTTGGCATATTTGTTTTATAAACTCAATTACTTCCATTTCAATACCAATTTCCACTAGATTCATTATCAGTTACATCATTATTTTCATTACCATCAAAATCAAAAACATTTCCATCTATACTATCAAAGTTTCTAAATTCAACAAAAGGTATTTTATATCCTTTTATAATATCTGTTTCACCAATTACATTTTCATTAAAATTATCTTCACCCTCTTTTTTAGAGATATATTTAATATTTATTTTAGCAGTGTTTAAATTTGTTGATTTTTCAATCTCTTTATTATCTTCATCATAAAAAGTAATGTTCATATTTTCTAATGGAACATCATCTCTTGATTCAATTAAATTATGTTCTCTAATATAGTCCTCGATATTTTGATAAGTATTATCCGAAGTAAGATATGGATTTTCATATTTTTTTAAGCCTTGCCCCGAATTTAATTTAAGATTTTTTAAATTTTCGCTACTCTCATCTGTCCAATTATATTTCGATCCAGTTTCAAGATAATCTCCATTTGGTTGAAATTCTCCTTTTCTTCCAGAAACAAAATTATCCTTAACAGCATCATAAACATCATATGTATATCCAGTAATATTTAATTTAACATTATCTTGATATATTGGAGGTTCATTGTCATAAAAATCCATATATGCTGATCCATTTCCAATTGTGTTGTGATATTCATTTCCATTATCACCATACAATTGATCAATAACAAAAGCTTGATTTCCTTCAGCTCAAGATGATGAGGATTTTGGTGAATCAGAAAATATTGTTAATTTATTACCTTCTTTATTTAAAGACATTTTTCAATTTAATGTTTCATATCCTGAGTTGTCATATCCTCAAGTATCAAGAATTGTTTTTACTTGTCCTTTCCCAATACTAGCTTCTTCTCCTTTTTTAACAGATCCTTTAAAATGAAATCTTTCTTTTGAATTTGCTAAAACATTTTCTGGAAATGGAACAGGTGGTCAGATAACAATAAAAGAATAATATTGACTATATCTTCCATTGACTGCTATTTCTTGATCTATAGAAACTTCCTCATATTTATGTCCTAAATCAAATGTAAATTTTCCATTTTCTGCATTTAATCCATAAATTCCGTTTCCTCAACCAGAACCGCGCTTAAAATTTACTTTATTTTCACCCGCAATTATTTGCTCTTTGTTTTTAGCTGATCTAAATTCACTTTGTTTATCCAAAGTAATATTATGAGAAACTAACGTATTATTTATTTTTTGATTTTCAACAAAAATATTTTTTTGTTTATTATGAATAATAAAATTTAGTTCTGTTAAAGAAACAGTAACGCCCATTCCTAATGCCGCTATTAATATTCCTGTTTTTAATAATCTATTTTTCATCTTATTAACTCCTTAATATAAAAAAATGTCTTAAGCTATCCCGCTTAAAACATTGTCTCAAAACTCGTGGGGCGTTCTTACAAATTAATTATACAAAAATTTAATTGTTTATTATATATTATTTATTTTTAATTATTCTAAAATACCATAAAATATTCCTGATTCTAACCCAAGTATAAGAGCCAAAACTACAGCACCAAAGATAATATTTCTTATCATATCTTTTTTAATTTCGTGTTTTTGTGCTGAATTTGTTCCTGCATTTCTCATATTACTTCATCCATCATAAAGTATTCCGATAAATGCCATAACTCCAAGTATTGAAGTAACAAGTATCACTATTCCTTTTCATTCCATTATTTCTCACCTCTCTTTTGGAAACTTACTTTTTTTATTATTACTCTTCCTTTGTGAATTGATGTTCTTCAAAAAAGAACTTTTTAACAGCATAATTATTATGAAGATCAACTTTTATTTTTTTCGAAATTCCGCCTCTTTGATATAAAAATTTTCCTTTATCTTCACTCATATCACTATCTTCAATTCACTCTAATTCACTTTTTGAAAGTTTATTTCCTCCTGAACTTTCTAATAATTCATTCAATGCACTTCTTTGAGGTAATTTAACTTGACCTAAAAACATATGTTCTGTGTTTGAATATATTGAAATAAGTTTATCATTATCTATTCTATTATTTATTAAATCTGTAACATTTTGTGTTGCTCAAGTTAATTTAGTGTTGAATGCTCTTGCCTCAACCATTATAGCTTCAATTTTTTCAGCAAGGAATTTTGACTTAAAAAATCAACCTGCTTCATCAATGACAAAACTTATTTTTTGTTGCTTTACTTGATTTTTATATATTTCATCAATAACTTTTGAAGTTATCGAAAACATAATTGCGTTTCTTGTAGCTTCATCTTTAATGTTTTTAACATGTAGTAATTCAAAATTGAATGAATCTTTACCAAAATCAACCTCATCTTTTTTATTAAATCTTGATAAAGCTCCTTTTGTAAATTTAGATATTAAATTATCAAATTGTTTATTTTTATTAATTTTTAATCATTTTTCTAAATCCTCAAAAATAAATTCTTTTCCTTTTAATATTAAATTCTTTTTACTTTCAAAAAATAATTTTATAACATCTGAAAAAGCAGAAATTTTTTCACTTACCTCACCATTAGTTTTAGTTTCCCTTGATAAAATTAAATATAAAAATTCTTTTATTTCCGAGACCTTATCTAAAATATCGAATTCAAAATTTTCTTTTTTATTACTTACAATTTTTAATGGATTTAAAGCAGTTCTTGAAACATCAATATTTTTTCCTTTAATAGAATCCATAACAACTTTAAATTCATTTTTAGGATCCATTATCATAAATCTAGTTTCATCAATTGAGTAATCAGCTGCCATTAACATTTTTAATAAAGTCGATTTACCCCCTCCTGTTTTTGAAATAATTCCAGTATGAAATCCAGAAATTCCTTTTTTTCTAAAGGGTCTAAACATGAATGGAAATTTAGCAATTCCACTAGTTCCAATATATGCTCCTTTTGAATTTAATATTGATTCATTCTGGAATGGAAGCATATTAGTAATTGTTGAAGAGTTTGTAGGAAATCATCTTTTTTCATTTCTTTCAAATCAAACATTTCTTAAAAATTGTTTTTGCTTTGACTGTAACGGATTAAGATTAAAATTTGTTTTAAACTGCGAATCAAAAGAAGAAACTTCTATTTGTTTTTTAAAACTAAGTTTAGAATCTTCATCTTTTGTAAAAATAATATAAGCATTCATAAATTTGAGTTCATCTTTTCCAAATAAATAATTCATCATTATTTCATTTTTTGCCTCTTTTTTAGATGCGTCATTTACTTTATCAATAAAATTTTTTCCTTCAACTATTTGACCCTCTACTTCTTTACCTCATTTTTTAATTGATTTTTTAACTTTTTGAATTTCTTTAAAATCGGGAGTTTTGAAATCAATTATAAATGATGTATTTTCATTATAAATATATTCATTCATAAATAATGAAGGAACATTTCTTTGGAAATTAATCTTAACAATTGATTTTTCTATTCCACTATTTTTTCCAATTATTCTATTTCTTTTAACTTTAAAGTTATTTTCTTTTCCAAATTCTAAAAATATAATAGCTTGTCATTCTTTTGAATTTAATTTTCTAAATTCAACTAATTCTTCTATCTCTTTTAAAGCTATTTTTATGTCAATTTCATCCATATTGTCAAACCGAAGATATATGTTTGGCATTTTTGATTTTGTAAATAAATCTAAATTCTCATAATAAGATGCCTTTATTTCTTGAGCAATTTTTCTTTTTTCATCAAAAATTAATTCTCCCATTTCTTTTAAAGATTCATCTAACCTGTAAGTTGTGGAAGTTTTTATTATTTTTAATTCCCCATTTATCTTTTGATAAAGAGAACTAAAATTTCTTTCTATATCTATTTTATTTTTTTCAGTTAAATTTGATATATCAAAACCTGAAGTTATTTCATAAACTGAAATACTATCTTTATCTTCTATAAATTCCAAAACATTTAAATCTTTTGAAGTTCAAAAATAATAAAAATAATCATAAATTAATTCATATAATTTATTTCCTTTGACTTCTTTAATCATTAACATTGAGAAGAAAAATGAAATAAAAGTAATCAATAATGAAATTCATATTGGGGCAAAAATAAACAATGGAGTAATCAATAATACAAAAAATGAAATAATTAAAAAATCAATAAGTGTAAATTCTCCTATAAATTTAACAGATCCTCAAGATCACTTTCTTCCTTTTGGATCATCTATATAGTTTCTATTTTTATCTATTCTTGCCATGATTATTTTTAACTTTCTCTAATGTTTCATTTACTGAAGAATATTTTTTATCATTATTTTCCCTTAGTTTCATTTCGTTTTTGTTTATATTAATTTTATTTTCTTGCAAGGGAACTCCTTTGCTAAATGAATAATTATTTTGTTTATCAAAATTAATATTAGTTTGTATGTTTTTTCCGTTATTTCCTGTTAATTCTATTAATTCATTTTTTATTTCAAACTTATCTTTTTTAAAGTTTCCTAAATTTGAGCACATTAATTTTAATAATATAAAGACAGAAACAATTGATATCGATTGAAAAAATGATTTAAAAATTTTTTCATTAGGAGCATAATCAAGAATTAGGTTTCAATCATTTATACTCTCTATAATAATTGAAGTTATTACCAATCCTGATAAGTAAAATACTAATATAATTATTGGATAAAAGGCTTTTCTAAATAGGCTTTTGGTTCAGTCTTCTAGTTTAACTCCTCCATCTTCAAATGAGCTAGCTGCAACAAATGGAAACACCACAACCCCAATAATAAATAATTGATAAAATCTCACACCTAATAAAATTACAAAATAAATTAAAGAATAAAAAACAATTCAAACTACAACAATATATTCTATAGCATAAAGCAAATTAATAATTCCACTCTTTGAAAAATCATTAAATATGGATTCAAAAAAATCTCCATTTAAATTTATTAAAGTAAATGATTTAATTATTTCTATAATTGATAGTCCACTCATATCTTTTCCTAAGATATATTCAATAGAATATTGAGTAGTTAAAAATATCATTTGAATTGCTATTGGTATTAATATAATTAATATAAACGAATTAAATATGGATATAAATAATTTATTTTCTTTTTTATTTTTAACGCCCATTTTAAAAAAACGAAGAAATAAATAAAGTGTAGAGACTGAAAGAAATATTATAGACAAATAAGAAAGATATTCTTTGTATGTAATTTCCATTGATTCATAAATAAATGAGCCATCAAATAATAACATTATAATATCTTGAGCAACTCCGATAAACAATGAACCAACAGTGAGAGTAACATAAAAAATAGACGTAAATATCCCATAAATAACTGCTTGTCCATATTCTACTCATATTGGAATTTCTTTAATCAATCCTAATCCCTCTTGAATTTCTGAAATTCCTTGTAATATTAATAATGTTCCCGCTGGGACAGTATTAGGATTCGACAACAAAAAAGCTCCTTCAGTAATATGTGCTATTCCTTTCAAAATTAATCCTATGTTTATTTCTCGTGAATTAACATATTCATCAAAACTAATGTATTCATTACCTATCTCAAAACCACAAGTAAAAAACATAATAATAGTGACAAAGAAAAAAATAATTATAGAATAGACAAAAGATTGTATAATTATTTTATTATTTGTTTGTTTTTTAAATATTTTATTTATCATATGTGGGGAAATTAAAATATAGCGGACCCAACTTCCCCACGAAGTTAAGATCCGCTATATTAAATAACTATATATAAATTATTTAAAAATAAAGAATTCCGTGGGGCTTCTTTGATTCATTTATATTATATATAAATATTTATAAAAAATTTAAAATTGTTTAATTATTATTTTTAATTACAAATAACTAAATTAATTTAAGTACTCATTTCAAAATTTCATTTTGAAATGATAAGATTTCTATATCTATTTGTAAAACCATATTTTTATTAATTCCTAAAGTTTTTTTATAAAAATCAATATTTACAACATCGGATTTAAAATCATATTTTTTTGAAATTTTACCTATTTAATTTTCATCTAAAATATAATAATGTAAAAAACTAATGCTTCATCCTTTTGTTTAAATCCTAATTAATGATAAACAAAAAATAGCATTAAGCTATTTTTTTATTTATAAATTATAATAAATTAATTTTGTTTTGAAATTAATTATGTCTGTACTTCTGATCAATTTCGATTGTCTATTGAAGGGTCTAAAATACTATTATCTATAGCAAAATTAGCTATGTATAATTTACCTTTAAAAGCAACTAAATCATTAACTGAGTATGTTCCATACATTAATCAAGGTAAAATATCATTGTCAGTTGTATCAATCCTTCATCCTGAATCCACACCACTTGGCTCATCAAATCTAGGTTCGTTACCAGCTACAATTCAATTTTTAGCTATTCAAAAAATACCATTATATTTAACTCTATCACCTTCATTATAAGTCGCTGATAAATCATAATCATTTATTCACTCATCTTCTTCAAACTTAGTTGTCTTGAAACGTACTGAATTTGTATAATGAATAAAACCATCATCCTCATGTATAGTGCCTAATTTTGCTTCATAATAAGTATGTGCATTCAAATTAATTATATTCAAATCATTATTTTCATTCGGAATTAAAAATTGTTGTCCTGTTGTATAATGTGTTAATTCTTTTATATAAATAATAGAAAGTTGACTACTTTCTATATTTTCAGTTCCAAATACAGCTGTTGTATCTGTTAATATTTTAAGATCCATAATTTTATGATCATGTTCAGAAATTTTATTCATTACCTTAACTTCTGTTGGATAATTATTTTTTTGTTGTGTTGTTATTGCGCCAACATTTATCAATAATAAAGTTGATAAAATTGATGATCCTAACAATATTTTTTTAAATTTCATTTTGCTTTCTCCTTTATTAATTAATGCTATGTATATGTTCCAATATGCATAGTATAGACATTATACTATGTACAGTATATACATTTGTATTTTTTAGATAAAATTATTTAATATACTTCATTTACATTTTTTTATGTTTTTTAATAATCACTTTATATTTAATCAAATTTTAATAATTTAACTGCCCCAAACATACATGCTGTTGTAAAAATTATTGGAACTATAAAATCAAATACTAATTTAGTTGTTGGAATTTCTTCACCAATAGTTCAATCAAATAACTCTCCAGCATATGCATGAGGAATTAAATAACCTACTATATTCATTCATTCTGGAATTTCTCCAGGAAATATCATTCCGCCCATAAATGATGCTGTAAAGAAATAAAACATTATTATAGCTTGATATGTTGTTTCGTTATGTGTGATTGAAACAATAAACAAACTAAATGAATATGAAACAATTAACATAATTATTAAAGCAGCTATTAATTTAGGTCATTCTATTAATGTAAAAAAAGATGCTATTCCTGTAGTTAGTATATGTTCTTTTGAATTTAAAGAATAAAACAAACCTGACATATTAAAAACAATTATTAAAATAAATATCCAAACAAATGTTATTAATCACATTGTTAATCCATAAAGTAATACTGCAATAATTACATCTAATTTTCTTAATTTTGTTGCTCCAATTCTTCTTAATAAAACAGATTTTTTTATTGACATAAAATTTATTCCAAATCCCATCAACCCTGAATTCATTGTTTGAATTGAAAGAGTTGTAATTAAAAACGAAGCAACAATCGCATCCATTGATGCAGAATCTAATCCATCCTCAATACCTACAGAATATAATAATATAAATACTAGTGGCATTATTAATGGAAAGGCAATAGCTGGAGATTTTAAATTTGTTTTTGTTATTAATTTATATAATGAACCCATTTCTTCTCCTCCTTAATCTCACTTAAAAAAATAAATTGATGCTAATCCAGCCGATATTCCATAAATTATTGGAAACACAAACCTTCCAATAGCTTCAAATTGACTTCCTGACTCAATTACATTTAAACTTCCTGCAGAAAGATTAAATATATTTCCTCCAAGCATTGAAGAAATTGCTAAATCAGTTCCTCAACCTAACGGCGAAAGATAACTAACTATTGTCATTCACTCTCTTGAAGATGTTGGTGTAAATGTTCCTCCTAAGAATACTGCAAGGAAAAAATAAAATGTAGATGTTATTTGATAAGATTCTGAATTTTTATTTACTGAAACAAATAAAAATGCTATTGCATAAAATGCTAACGAAGTAATAAAAATTGCAATAATAAAACCTGCCCAATTTACATTAGCTCAAATATCTGGTGAAACATATAACATTCAATTTGTCATTAATCCTACTTTAGGTATTTGAAATATTCCCACTCATATAAATATTCAACCTAATGTAATGAACATAGTCGTAAATCCTCATAACATGAATGAACCTATTGCTTCAAATTTAGAAATTTTAGTGGCACCAATTCTTTTTAATAAAACTGAATTTTTCATTTCGAAAAATGACATTCCAAATGATTGCATTGCTGAATTCATTACCATCATTAATGTTATTGAAGTAATAATGGCAATATTAGTCTTAGAAATAACATCAATAGGTGTTCCTTCTGGTAACTTAAAAATTATCATTGATCCTAAGACTAACAAAAACATTATTGTCGTAAAAAAGTCAACCTTATTGAACATATTAGAAAAATATCCTTTTGCTTGTAATTTATATAAAGAAAACATATTTATTTATTTTTCCTTATTTTAAATTTATCTGATTTTGTTACTCTTAAATCAAGATCTTTTTTAAATACATTTAAATATAAATTATTCATATAATCATCAAATGATTTTCATTTTTTAATAATATCTGATAATGGTTGATCATTGAAAATTAAACCATTATGAATAACAATAACTCTATCAACTAATTCTAAAACTTCATCTGAATTATGAGAAATAAGAAGTAGTGTTGCATCATGTTCAGAAGCATATGATTTAATATATGATTTAATTTTTGTTCTTGATTCAACATCAAGACCTGTTCCAACTTCGTCTAATATTAATAATTGAGGATTGTTAACAATTGCTAATAAAATATTTAATCTTTGTTGTTGTCCACCAGATAATCTTTTAGCAACTTCATTTTTTAATTTTGAAAGTTCAAAAGTTTTATATAATTCTTCTAATTCTTCATCAGTAATCTTAACTCCAGCTGCCCCAATTACAAATTTAACTAAATCTGAAACTTTATAAAAATCTGGATATGACGAATCTTGGAACTGAATTCCTATATTTGAAGAAATATTTCCTTTTCCATGTGACTCTTTTCCATCTTTTTCAAAAAAGTATTTAATATTTCCTTTTGTTGGCTCTTTCACTTTTGCTATTATTTCTGATAATGTTGATTTCCCTGCTCCATTTGAACCCACAATAGCAATTTTTTCACCAGAACAAACTTTAAAATTGATTCCCTTTAAAACCTCAACTTTTCCATAATTTTTTGTAATATTTTTCACATCCATTATTAATAAACGTTCTTTTTTTGTTGCAATTTTAGAAGTTTCTTTTTTTACTTTTTCAATTTTAGTCATTGTTTTCCTTTTATTCTATTTAAAATAATTATATTTATTTTTTTGATTTTTTATCAAATATTTTTAATATTGTTTGATTATAATATTTATTAATTTTTTCTTTAAATTTCTTTTTATTTGAAATTGAATTTTTATCATTTAATTTTGTTTTTTGTATATTATTAATTTCTAAATTTATTTTTTCAGAAACTTCTCCATAATAAATCAATGCTTGTTTTTTCTTTGCTTCAATTAATAATGGATCCATATTTTCCGAATTCCTAATATTAATTATTATAACTGCTATTGTAAAAGTTATAAATATTACAAAAAATATAAGTTTAGCTCAATAAATAGTTCATGATGATGAATCTCATTCTCCTCCTAAGATTACTGCAAAAGGAGTTATTGTAACAAATGCAAAATAAGCTGTAACTCCAAGAGACAATATTGAAGAAATTATTGCCGCAGGTATGAACATTTTATTTTTTTTCACTTCAACTCTTTTTTCTTTTGATATAAATCTATTTCTTATTGCTGAAATAATTAATGTTCCATATAAAGTAAATGCACCAACAACAATTAAATCTGTCATATATCCTGTAATTACTAATGGACCTGAAATATTATTTGAAACTAAATATGTATCAAATGTCACTGCTATTACAAATCAAAATAAAGTTATTAAAGTTATTACTGCTCCTGCTCCTGTTGAAACACCATATTTATTTTTTGTAATATATTTCATTTCTTTGTCAACAACTGCATTATGAATAGACAAATCTGAAAGATTTCTTGATGCTGCTATAAAACATCCAGAAGCACCAGTAATTATTGAAAGAACAATAATTCCTGAAACTATTGGCGCAATAATTGATGCTGCTACTTGATTTGAAATACCAGCAAAAATTGCATTAGTAATTGTTCCATACTTTCCATGTGTTGTATCTGTTACACCAATTCCAAATATTGCTATTGAAAATGAAACATAAATAACAACAATAAATATTATTGAAATAATAAATGCTGTTCTAAATGTTGTTGGAGATTTTGATTCTTTCGAAAGAGCACCAGCAAATAAAAAACCATCAAATGAGAATAATATTGCTGGAATAGTCATTATAACTAATCAAAAACTATTTAAATCTTTATTTTCTTCACCAATTATTCCTGCAGTTTCCTTATCAAAATCTATGCTTGATATATTACTTACTATTAAAAAAAGAAATAATATAATAATAAAGAACAATGGAATAGTCTTAATTGCTGTTCCGATATTTTGTAAATATTTACCTGGTTTTGTAGACAATGTATTCATCAATGTAATAAATCCAATAAATATTGTTGTAATTATTATAATTGCTGCTTCTAATTGTAAAAATGATCATTTTTTTAAATCGATTCATCCCGAAGCAGAAAGAGTATCCATAAATTGATTACCGGCAAATGAAAATAATCCTGCCATAATCAATGGAAAATATATTAATGTAAAATAATAACCAATTGACTTACCAAATTTAATTCCTATTAAATGTCTACCTCAATTGGCTAAGGTAGCTTGTTCATTTGTTATTTCTGTAATAGAAATAATTTCTAAAAAAGCAATTAAAACTGTAATAACAATTATTGCTCCTATTATTCAAGCTAGCATAGAATTAAGAATACTACCATTTATTTCTAATAATCCTTGATTCTTAACAAAAATCCCTGAACCAATAACAATTCCGATTATCATCGCCATTAACGAAATTAGTCCATAGCCTCCTTTGTTTTGTGCTATTTGTTTTGTTTGTTTTGTTTGTTTTTCTTTCATATTTTTTTTAACCTTTATTTATAAAAACAATTATTTAACTAAAATTTCTTTAGTATCTCTAATTGTTTCATTTATCATTACTTCTTTAATATCTTGATGAAATAAATTTCTTAAAATTATTAATGAAGTTTTTTGTTGTATTTCATTTCTATAAAATGTAAATAATTTATCTGCTTCAAATACATAAGCTTGAACCGGATTCTTTTGAGCATATTGTCTATAACGAATTCCAGTTTTTAATCTATCTAATCTATCTATTTGTTCCTGCCAGGAACTATCTAGTGCATAAAGAATTATACTTCTAAATTTACTTTCTTTTTCTTTTTTCTCAATATTTTTATAACCATCTCTAAATATATCAATAAGCTTTTTAGAAACATAATTAATAGCTTCTTCCTTATTAATATCTTTTAAAAGAATATTAATTCCTTTAATATTAAAATTTATTCCTTCTATAAATCTTTTTGAAGAAAATAATGTTCCATTATGTGAATGTTCATTTTCAGATATGAATATAACAAATTTTCGAATCATATGTTCTATTATAGATTCAATATCTTTAGAAACCAATATTACATCTCTTTGTTTATAAGTTAATAATCTTTGCTGATTTAAAACATCATCATATTCAATTACAGATTTTCTAGAGTCGTAATTTAAACCTTCTAATTTTTTTTGAGCTGTTGTAAGTGATTTAGTAACAAGTTTAGATTCTATTGGAGTATCATCTAATGAATTCATAAATTTTTGAATTTTTTTCAAACCTGCTCTTTGCATGATTTCATCATCCAAAGAAACAACAAATTGAGAAACTCCAATATCTCCTTGTCTTCCTGATCTACCTCTTAATTGATCATCGATACGTCTTGATTCATGTCTTTCTGTACCAATAACAAATAATCCACCAAGTTCTATAACACCTTTACCTAGTTTTATATCTGTTCCACGTCCAGCCATATTAGTTGAAATTGTTATTGAACCTTTCTTACCGGCATTCATAATTATATCTGCTTCTCTAGAATGATTTTTCGCATTAAGAATCTCATGTTTAATTTTTTTATTAGATAATAATCTTGAAACTTCTTCTGAATCTTGGACTGATCTTGTACCAACTAAAATTGGTTGTTCGGTTTTATGAATTTCACTAATAATATCAATAACCTTCCCAAATTTTGCTTTAGTAGTTGAAAATACTAAATCTGCTTTATCTTCTCTTATTAAAGGCATGTTAGTCGGAATTGGAATAACTCTCATATTATATACTGAAGTCAATTCTTCTTCTTCAGGAACTGCAGTTCCCGACATACCTGAAAGTTTTTTATACATTCTAAATAAATTTTGATATGTAATAGAAGCATATATTTTTGTTTCAGGTTTAATTTCAATTCTTTCTTTAGCTTCAATGGCTTGATTAATTCCATTTGAATACTGTCTACCATGTAAAAATCTACCTGTAAAAATATCTATTAATACTATTTCTCCATCTTTAACAGTATAATCAATACCTTCTTTAAATCTAAAATGTGCTTGAAGTGCATTATGAATTCTATGAACAAGTTCTGAATTTGAATATGAATAAAGATTTTTTAATTTTAATTTTTTTTCTACAAATTGTGCTCCTTGAGCAGTTAAATATGATTGATTTGTTTCTTTATCAAATTCATAATCTCCTTCATGAAATTTTTTAATTAAATTATCTACTCTAAGATATTCTCCTGAAGAAACATCTGATCCACCAGAAATTATTAATGGAGTTCTAGCCTCGTCAATCAAAACTGAATCAACCTCATCTACAATTGCATAATTAAATGTTCTTTGAGTTTTTGAATTAATATCACTAACTAGATTATCTCTAAGATAATCAAATCCCACTTCTGAATTAGTCATATATGTAATATCCTTCATATATTCAGATTTTTTTTGTTTTTCGCTTTGTTCAGTTGTTAATGAACCTGTTGTCATTCCTAACAATTTAAATACTTTACCTGTATTTAATGCATCACGAGTAGAAAGATATTCATTTACTGTAACAATATGAACACCTTTATTTTCAAGAGCATTTAAATATGCTGGAAGAATGGCAGTAAGCGTTTTACCTTCGCCTGTTTTCATTTCTGCAACATCACCTTTATGTAATGCATATCCACCCATTATTTGAATCTTATATAAATTAATTCCATATACTAATTGAACTGCTCTATAAGCTATTGCAAATGCTTCTGGCATTATATCTTCTAAACTTTCTCCATTTTTTAATCTTAATTTAAATTTTTCAGTAAATCTTCTCAAATTAGTTGAATTTGCATTTAAAAATTCTTCTTGCTTTAATAAAGCAAAAACTTTAAATGATAAATCTTCTGCTTTTTTTAATACAGAGAAATGTTTAGATATTTTGATTTTATCTCTCATAAATACTTGTTTCTATATATAATATTGTATCATTAAATATAATTAATTTTCATGTTTGAAATGTCTATTTAGTTCCAAAAATTCTATCTCCAGCATCACCTAACCCAGGAACAATGTATCCTTTTTTATTTAATTTAGGATCTATTGCTGCTATAAATATTTCTACATCTGGATGTTTAGATGTTATTGCATCAATTGCATATTGAGAACCAAGTAATGCGACAAACTTTAAATTTTTTATTCCATTTTCTTTTAATTTTTCAATTGCTGCTATTGCAGAACCGCCAGTTGCTAACATTGGGTCAATAATAATATTATAAGTATCTTTTTCTGTATCTTTAGGATACTTAAATAAATATTCTACTGGTTTCAAAGTTTTTTCATCTCTATACATACCGATATGTCCAACTCTTGCTGAAGGAATTATTGTAGAAAAACCTTCAACCATTCCTTGACCTGCTCTTAAAATAGGATATAAATTTACCTTTTCTGATATGACAAATCCTTTAGTTGAAGAAATAGGTGTCTCTATTTTTATCTCTTCTAGTTTAATATCTTTAAAAACTTCATATGCCATTAATCTTGTTATCTCATTTAAATATTCCTTAAACTCTTTAGAAGAAGTTCCCTTCTTTCTAATGTGTGTTAATTTATGAGATATTAAAGGATGTTCAATTAAAGTTACTTTATTCTTTTTTACCATTTTATTCTATTAGCTCTCTTTACTAAATTAATTATTTCTTGTTTTTTAATTTTAATCAATTCATTATCATCAATATTTTTAAATACTGAAATCATTATATCAGCCAAATCAGTAAAATCTTGTTCAATCCAGCCTTTTGATGTCATGGCAGGACTCCCCACTCTTATTCCTGAAGTTATTCTTGGCGATTCTTCATCGAAAGGAACAGTATTCTTATTAAGTGTAATATTTATTTTTTGCATTATATCTTCTGCTTCTTGACCAGTAATACCAAATGATTTTTTAACATTCACTAAAACAATATGATTATCCGTTCCTCCTGAGATAAGTAAAAAATTTTTTTCAAGTAATCTTTTTGCAAATGCTTTTGAATTTTTTATAACTTGTTTTTGATAAATTTTAAATTCAGGTTTCAAAGCTTCATAAAAAGCAACAGCTTTTCCTGCAATTTGATTCATTAGTGGTCCTCCCTGTGTTCCGGGGAAAACAGATTTATCTATTTTCATCGCAATTTCTTTATCATTAGTTAAAATAATACCACCTCTTGAACCTCTTAATGTTTTATGAGTAGTTGATGTCACAATATCTACTCCAAAATCTAAAGGATTAGGGTGGAGTCCTGTTACAATAAGACCGGCAATATGAGCAACATCAGCTAGTAATAATGCTCCTATTTCATTTGCTATTTCTTTAAATTTTTTAAAATCAATTATTCTTGAGTATGCAGAAGCACCACATATAATTAATTTAGGTTTGAATTCATGTGCTACTCTTCTTATTTCATCAAAATCAATCAAATGTGTTTCTTTATCAACTCCATATGATTTTGCTTGAAAATATTTTGAAGTTGAAGAAACATGAAATCCATGTGTTAAATGTCCTCCGGAATCTAGTGCCATTCCCAAAATTTTATCTCCAGATTCTAGAACGGCATTGTAAGCAGATCAATTTGCTTGCGTACCAGAATGTGTTTGTACATTTGCAAAATTAGCATTAAATAATTTTTTAATTCTATCAATTGCCAATTGTTCTACAACATCCACATTTTCACATCCACCATAATATCTTTTAGATGGATATCCTTCTGCATATTTATTTGTTAAAATTGATCCATTCGCTTCTAGAACATCTTGGGAAACAAAATTTTCTGATGCTATCAACTCTACATGTTCATCTTGTCTTTTTTGCTCATTTTTAATAGCTTTTAATATTTTTAAATCTTTCATATTAACTCCTTATTATTTTTATATCATTATTCACAAGTGAAATTATTTTAGAGGCTGTTCCTTTTTTTTGTTTTATATTTGCAACCTCAATTTTAAATTCATTTTTAACATCATCAATATCAATAAATGGTTGTTCTCCATGTTTGTTGGCAGACGTAGAAAATAATGGTCCTATTTTTTTTATTATATTTAAAATATTTCCTTCAGGAATTCTAAACATAATAGTATTATTAAAACTTTCAATTAAAAATTTATTTGAAAATTCATGTTTAACTTCGACAATTAACGAAGTTTTTTTAATATCATTAATATTTATATAATTTTTTACAAATTCTTTATTTTTTAAAAATTCTTCTATTTGATCTAAAGATTTAATTAAAATTTGAATTGGTTTGGTTTCATCTCTTTGTTTGAGTTTGTTTATTTTTCTTATGTTATTTTTATCTAGTTTTGCAATTAACGCAAATACTGTATCGGTAGAATGCCCAACCACATTTCCATTACGAAGAAGGGCTATTATATTATTGTTCATAATATACAACTACAAATCTATCAAATCCATTGTAGTCTTTTTTCACCTCCACTTTTTTTGAAATTTTATTAGCAAGCTTAACTATATGATTTGCCTGAGAATATCCTATCTCTACAATTATATATGCTTTTGTCTTTAATAATTCTGGTGCTCTCTCAAAAAATGATTTGTAAAATTGAAAACCATTTTCTTTTGAAAATAATGCTTCTGCAGGTTGATTTTCTTTTACTCATTCTTCAACTTCATTAGAGTTTTTATCAATATAAGGAGGATTAGAAATTAATAAATCATATTTTTTATTTGTAGTATATTTAAAATAATCCTCTAATAAAAAAAATATTTTTTTACTTGAATCATTTTTTCTAGATAAAGAAATTGATAAAGGATTTATATCTAAAGAGGTGATATTTAATTTTGTTTCGTTTTTTAATGAAATAGCAATTGCTCCTGAACCTGAACCAACCTCTAAAGCTTCTCCTTTTTGAATACCTTTTTCTAAAACTAAATCAATAATTTGTTCAGTATCAAATTGAGGAACAAATACTCCTCTATTTAATTCTATTTTGTTATTTCTAAAATATCTATATCCCACTTCAAATGTGATATCATCTCCATTATTTTTTCTTTCAGCAAGTTTTTTTATTTTATCAAAATATTTTATTGTTACTTTAATTTCGTCTCAATTAAAAATTTTAACATCATTTTTTAAATTATAAATTTCCTTAATAGTTTTTCTCAATTTAGGAGTGTGTTCATTAAGGAGTGATAAAAAATTTATTTCATTCATAATTATTTTAATTTATTCTTAATAAAATCATATTGAGATTGCAATTTGCTATTAGATTCTTTGAACTCTGGATCTTTTTTTAATTTATCTTTAAAAACATCAACTGATGATATTTTAAATTGAGATATTAATTCTATATCCTGTTTTGCTTGTTTAATAATCTGATCTCTTTCAAGATCTCTTTTAATAAGAGAATTAGTTTCTTCTATAGGAATTGGAGTTTTTGCATTTCAACGAGCCTTATAAACTGGATCATTTATAGTGGCAACTTTTCCAATCCAATCTTGTCATAAAGATTCATCAAAATTTTTATTATAAACTCATTTTTCTTTTTTTATTTTCACTCAATCTATAACTCCAACTGAAGAAATATTTTTATTAGGATTTAATGCTCTTAAGATTTCAATATAAATAGATAATTGATATCAATAGGTCATCTTGTCTACTGAAGTAGCCGTTTTAGTATCGCCAACTATATAAGTATCTGTTTTTTTATCATATCATATTTCATCAATTTCTCCATAAATTAAAGAATCAGGGTGACAAACCATTTGTCCTCTCGCAACTCAAATAAGATTTTCTTTTACTATTTTTGCAACTGACATTTTTGTTTCTTTTAAAACTTCTTGATCAGTTATTATACCTCTTAATGCTTTTTCTTTATTCTCATCAATTAATGTTCCATAAACATTAGCTTCATCAATCAAAATTTGATTCCAAGGTTCGATTATAAATGGTTCTCTAAAATTTGCAAGACCAGATCTTGAAATTATTTTTGCTGCCTTATCTCATTTCCCAAAACCTTTTTTTCTAAAATATCTAATTATTTTTTTATTTTCAAGTTCAAAATCTAATAATTCTACTTTAAAGGCATCTCAAAATACCAATGTATCATTTCCAAATTTAAAATTTTCATATTTCATACTAATTTAATTATACTTTAAAAAAAACACCCTAATCGAGTGTTTAATTAAATTTTTATCTATGCTTCTTCTACAATTTTTTCTATTTCAGAAAATTTCTTTTGAGCAATTATTCTTTTGTTTTCTAAATCATTAGTTTTATTTTTAAGATTTGAATTGTCAACTCTAATTTTTTGAATTTCTTGTTCTTTAAACTTTAATTTAGATTCTGATTCTGATCTTTGTTTTGCAATTGCTTGTTCTTTTTCTCTTCTTAGATTTTCAACTATTGCATTTGATTCTGATCTTTGTTTTGCAATTTCTTGTTCTTTTTCTTTTCTTAAATTTTGATTATCTAAAATATGTTTTTCATTACTTTGTTTAATTAAATTTTTAGCTTCATTCAATTTAGAATCTAATTCATCTTTTTGTTCTGAAATAATTCTCTTAGATTCTGCTTTTTGTTCTTGAATTTCTTTTTGGACCATTAATTTTTCTTCAGTTAATTGTTTATCTAAAGATTCTTTTTCTAAAATTAATTGTCTTCTTGCTGCAGCCATTTCTTTTTTAACTTGTTCTTTATTTTTTTCTGTTAATAATTTTATTTCTTTTATTTCTTCGTTAGATCTTTTTCTAAGTTCTTCCATTTCTTTTTTAGCATGTAATCTTTCATTAGCTATTTCTTTTTCTGCTTTTGCTGTTCTTGCAGAAATATCATCAAGAAGGTCTCTTCTTTCTTTTTTAGTTTTTTGTTTTAATTCACTAATTTCTTGATCTCTTGCATGATTACCTCTTTCGTAGATAGTTCAATATGTTTTTTTAGATACCTTTTTAAGAAGATCTTCGAAAGCTCCAATATCTGATTTTTGTTTTTTTTCGTTTTTCATTATTTATTTTCCTTTACAATTTTGTATTATATTTTTTTATAAAATGATCTGTTATTGATTTATTATTAATATGATTTTCAATTACTTCTGCAAGTGAATTTGATAAATCTATTTGTTTAATAAAATCATTTTTGGTAATTTTAATTGAATTTGTAGTAATAATTTGTTTAACACCAGATTTTTTTATTTTTTCTATAGTACTTACTCCATCTTTATTAGAGAGAACACCATGTGTAACTGCTAAATAAATATCTTTCGCACCTTGCTGTTTTAAAACTTCAACTGCTGAAACAACTGTTCCGCCAGTATCAACTATATCATCAAAAATAATTAAATTTTTATCTTTTACATTTCCTAAGACAAACATTGATTCAACTACATTATGATTTGATCTTCTTTTATCTATAACTGCTAATGGAGCATCAAATATTTTTGCTAATAATCTTGCTCTAGAAATTCCTCCATGATCTGGAGATACTATTGTTAAATTTTTTAAATTTAATGAAAAAATTTCTTTTGAAATTAATCCATATGCTTTTAGATTATCGACTGGTATGTCAAAAAAACCTACTATTTGTTCTGAATGGATATCAAATGTTATTATTCTATTTGCGCCTGCAACTTGCAACATATTGGCTACTAGTTTAGCTGAAATCGCTTGTCTTCCAAAGACTTTTCTATCTTGTCTTGCATAACCAAAATAAGGTATAATAACATTTATTTCTCCTGCAGAAGATCTTTTGAAAGCATCTATAACTAACAATAATTCCATTAAATTGTCATTAGCTGGAAAGTTTGTTGATTGAATAACAAATACTGATTTATTTCTTACAGAAGATTTTGATTCAACAAAAATTTCTCCATCAGAAAATTGTTTTGTTTTCATTAAACCTAATTTAATATCTAATAATTTAGATATTTTTTCGGCAATATTTTCGGAAGTTGATAATCCAAAAATAATAGATGTTTCTTTATTTAATTTAAAATTAGAATTCACATTTTATTTTTATAATCTTAATACTTATATCCCTTCTAATATTATTATATAATAATATTATGTTAAATAAAGAAAAAATAATGTTTATAACTGGGGGAGTCATATCTTCGCTAGGAAAAGGAATTATTGCATCATCACTAGGAAGATTATTCGAAGATGGAGGAGTAAGCGTCGGAATGATGAAATGTGATCCATATTTAAATATTGATCCTGGTACTATGTCTCCAATTGAGCATGGAGAAGTTTTTGTTACTGCAGACGGAGGAGAGACAGATCTTGATCTTGGTCATTATGAAAGATTTTTAAATAAAAATTTAAGTAAAGAATCTTCATTAACTTCAGGAAGAATTTATCAAGAAATTTTAACAAAAGAACGAGAAGGTTTTTATAAAGGGAAAACTGTTCAAGTTATTCCTCATGTTACAAACTTAATAAAAGAAAAAATATACACAGTTGCAAAAAAATATGATTTATTAATAGTTGAAGTTGGAGGATCTGTAGGAGATATTGAATCTTTGGCTTATACAGAGGCAATTAGGCAAATAAAGTATGAATTACAAAAGAATGCTTCAGTAATTCATGTAGGATATATTCCCTTTATTAAAGTAAGTAAAGAATTAAAAACGAAACCAATGCAAAGATCAATTAATTTATTAAGATCTTTAGGTGTATCTCCTAACTTTTTAGTAACAAGATCAGAAATTAAATTAAATAAGAAAGAATTAGAAAAAATTTCAATGTTTAGTAATATGAATATTTCAAGAATATTTCAATGTATTGATGTTTCATCAATTTATAATATTCCTTTTTTATTAAAAGAGCAAAAATTTGATAAAAATATAGCAAAATATATGAATATTAATATTAAAGAAAGTAATCATTTTGAATTAAAAGAATTCAATGAAAATCTAACTAAAATAAATAAAAAAGTCAATATTGCAATTGTTGGTAAATATACTGAAAATCCTGATTCATACTTATCTGTTATAGAAGCTTTAAAACATGCATCTGTAAAAAATAAATTTAAGTTAAATTATAAATTAATTAATAGTAAAAAAAACTATGATATTAATATACTTAAAAAATTTGATGGAATAATAATTCCTGGAGGTTTTGGTAACTCTGGAGTTGACGGAATTATGAAAGCAATAAAATTTGCTAGAGTAAATAATATTCCTTTTTTAGGAATATGTTTCGGAATGCAATTATCTATTTTAGAATTTGCAAAAAATGTTTTAAAAATTAATGTTGTTCATGGAGAGTTAAATCCTGAATCACCAAATAAAATTATTGATATTATAAATGAAACTAAAGATAAATTATTAGGAGGTTCTATGAGATTAGGTAATTATGAATGCTTTTTGAGAGATAAAACTTTAACAAAAAATATATATGGTTTAAAATCAGTATTTGAAAGGCATAGACATAGATATGAATTGAATAATAAATATGTCAAAATATTAGAATCTAAAGGAATGATCATTTCAGGAATACATCCTAAAAATAAATTAGCCGAAATAATAGAAAACATAAATAACGATTTTTTTATCGCAACTCAATTTCATCCTGAATTATCTTCCAAAATAACAAAACCACATAAATTATTTATTAGTTTTATTAAAGCTTCTACTAAACATAAATAAAATTATTTATTGACAAGGAAAGGATTCAAATATTTTTAAAAATGTTTTTATTTCTATTTCCTCAGATCTTATATTAATTTTAATATTATTTTTTATCAAATATTTTAAAACCAAATCTGAAAATTCATAATTTGATTTTTTTAAAGAATTTATTAAAGTTTTTCTTTTCATAGCAAATGAACATTTGATAAAAAATAAATAATCATCAATGTCAAAATTAAATTTTCTTCTTTTTAATACTATAAATCCTGAGTCGACTTTTGGTTTTGGTTTAAAACAACCTGCAGGAACATTAATTTTTTTTTCAAGAGAAAACAAAGAACCGATTGACACTGTCAATCTTCCATAAGTTTTAAAATTGGTTTTAGAAAATATTCTATCCACCAATTCTTTTTGTAACATTACAGACATAGAATCAAATCTATTATCGTAAGCAACCTTAAACATTATTTTTGTCGAAATATAATAAGGAAGATTCGAAACAAATTGAATACTCTTTTTATTTTTAATAACATCATCTCATTCTATATCTAAAATATCTTTATGAATTAAAGTAAAATTATTTTTTATAATAGTTTTTTTTAAAACGGAAATCATGTTTTCATCGATTTCTATCGAAATAACTTCCTTAGCTTTTTCTACTAATGGTTTAGTTAGTGCTCCTCTCCCTGGCCCGACTTCTAATATAGTTGAATTTTCTAAAAAAGGAATGGAATCTACTATAGAATTTATTTTATTTTTATCAATTAAAAAATTTTGTCCTAATGTTTTTTTTGAATTCATTATTTTAATAATTCCTTTTTTACATTAAAAAAATCTAAAGCAACCTTATTATTATTTTCATTCAATTTTTCAAATGAAATTTTTAAATAATCAGAAACAAACTCAATAACGTTTTTGACATTTCAAGGATAATTTTTTTGTCCTCTAAAAGGCACTGGAGTTAAATAAGGGCAATCAGTTTCGAACATAATTCTATTTAAAGGAATTATTTTTATTACTCTTTTTTGAATATCAGCATTTTTAAAAGTTATTATTCCATTAAAAGAAAAATATATATTTTTAGAAATATTAATATATTTTTTCGTTATAAAAACATCACCAGACCATGAATGTAATAAAAATTTTTGATTTGGATAATTTTTTATTATTTCATAGCAATCTTCTAAAGAATCTCTAGTGTGAATAACAATGGGAAGATTATATTTCTTTGCTAATTCTATTTGTTTTATAAAAGCTATTTTTTGCTCTTTTTTATTATATCCATCATGATGATAATCTAAACCTATTTCTCCTAAGGCAACAATATCAGAAGTTATAAGTTTTTCTATTTGATTTAACATATTTTTATTTCATCCCATAGTAGAACATGGATGTATTCCTATTACTGGTATTAAATTTTTATGTTTTTTAAATATTTCTATTACTTCTTTTGAAGAATTAATATCAAATGATATGTTAAAAGAGATAATATTTTTTATTTTATTTTCTTGAATTATTTGTTTGAATTCGTCATTATATGATGATGACAAAATATGTGAATGAGTATCTATAATTTTCATATGTATTAATTATAATGTAAAAATAATTCTTATTTCTTTGGTTCTGGTTTTGGTGGTTTTGGTCTTTCTCAATTTTGTAACATTCATTCATTTAACGAAATTACATTTTTACCTTCTGTTGCAAAAGTTGCTGAAGCCATTTCTATAAAATCTTGTGCTAAGAATGCTTCATTAGATAGTTGAGAAAATGTTTTTTTAATTGAAATTCCTGCATTTTGTATTTCAAGTTTACGAAGATCATTATTAACTTTTGTTTTTGAGTCTCCTTTATTTGATGTTTCTGAAAATCCTACTCCTCCATTTTTAAAATTACCTTCAAAAACTTGACCATTATTCTCGTGTGTTGAATTAATCTTATCTTTTAATAAATGTGTTTTGTTTCAACCTTTATTTCCTTCTTCTCATTTTGTAGCAAAATTTCTTACTCCAATACTATCATAATAAGGATCTCCATCTTTGTTAGAATCCATAATTTTATTTACATCTTCTCAATCCAAAATTGAAAAGTCTTTTTGATTTCCTCAATTTGGATTTGTTTCTTGTTTATAAGAAATTGCTTCTGGTTTAAAAATTGTTTCATATCATAAAGAATATTCTGCTGATAAAGATAAGTTTTTAGTTGAAGAGCCAAGAATATTTTTTACTCTATCTGGTGATGAAATTCCCGCATCTGAATCAACACCAATTACTTGTGTCTCTGTTCCTTCGGTTGCTGATAGCGCAGCTAAAGTTTGTGCTCCTGCTACCGGGAAAATAACTGTTGCTGTTTTCTTCATTGCATTTGCTTTTGCTTTTGCTTCATCTGCACCAAAACCTGAAGGAAAATCAAATCCACCAGTATATCATCCTTCTAAAGGCTTAATTGTAGTTGGATCTCCTGCTTGTGAATTTTGAATATCATTATCAATCATTGAATCACCATCTAAATCATAATCCACTATATCTGAACCATTTCATGAAAGTTTAACTTTATCATATTTACCTGCTAATGTGGCAGTATCATTAGAACCTTCTCCATCTTCCTCTACTGGTTTATAACCTAAAATTTCATAATTAAAATAATTAATTCCTTGTTCATACCCTGAAAGAAAATGAATTGTAGCAGGTTCTATTCCTCCTCATGTTGTAACTAAATTTTTTTTATTTTGTTCTTTGTAGTTAGCTGTAGAATGAAGCGCAGCAGCTAAACCAGATAAAAATCCAGACTCATTTGCTTTATAAATTACAGATCCAGAATTTTGATTTCCTCCAGCTACAATCAAATCATTATCATCTAACAAATAAAAACTTTTGTTTTTATAAACTCCTGTATTAAAAGAACTGGAAAGGGAATTTGGACCTTCAACAAAATCTCCTCCATTATTTCAATCTAATTTTCCAAAAATTCCTGCTACATTGAATCCGGAAGAAATAATAGTTTCTCCTTTTCCATTAAGAATATCCTTTACATTATTAATATATTCAGAACCATCAGCAAAATAGTTTTCTGGCAATTGAATTCCTATTGATTGATTAGTTTTTTTTCCAAACTCGGCAGCACCTTTATACGTATCTTCATTAAAACCTTTATCTAAATATTGGCCTTTGTTGGAAAAAAATGTAACCTTCCTAATTCCTCCATTTTTAATTGTTGATATTCTTGCTGAACCTCAAATTCCAAATCCCATAGCTATTCCAAGCAATGTAGCAAGAATAATTGATGTTGAACCTATAATTATATTTTTTTTATTTCTATGCATGATTTCCTTCTTTCTTATCTTTGATCTTTTTTAAATGGTTTCCCTAGTGATGAGGGAGATTTTTTTGATTTCGCTATTATTAATATTATTAATGGAATTATATAAGGCAATACTTGTAATATTAAAATTAAAAATGATGGTAAAGAATTTAAATTCGGTATTAATAATATGTTTTGTGTTATTGCTGATAGTACTCCTATTATGAGTGAGCCAAAAGCAATTCCTAATACACTTCATTGTGAAAAAATAACAATTCCTACTGCCATATATCCAGCTCCAAATACCGTGAATATATAAAATCCTTGATTATATACTCAAATCGATCCAGCTATAGAAGATAGCATACCTGACACAATCAATACTGATAATCTTAAAGCATTAACTGAATGTCCCGAGGTTTCTAATGCATAAGGATTCTCTCCTGATGACCTAATTCTTAAACCTATTTTTGTTTTAGAAAATACAAATCATAATATTACTATTAAGACAATTGCTAATATAGTAAATATTATTGGATATAAAAATTTAATCATTTGATTATTAACTAAAATCTCAGGAATAATAACAGAAGCATTCACTGATTGTCCAAATGTTAAATATCCTAATACTACTGCTAATGCTGGAGCAAGTAAATTAATTCCTGTACCTGCTATGATTTGATCTCCTAATGCATTCACAACCACAAATGCATAAAGTGAAGAAAATAGAGAACCTACTAGACCTGCAAAAATTATCGATAACATTGGTGTTAACATTAAAAATGATTCATTACTTGAAAGTGAAGTGAATAAATTTTGAAAACAAATAAATAATATTGCTCCTATAATCATATTTCCTTCAATAGAAATATTTGCTATTCCCACTTTTTCCGAAATCAAAGAAGAGGAGGAAGCAAAAACATATGAAGCAAAAAATATTAATATTGCTATAAATATAACTATCATTATTTTTCACCCTCTTTCAATAATAATTCTTTTTTTTGTTTTTTTAATATATTATGTTCTTCTTTTTGATTTTTTCTTCTTTTTTCTCTTTCTTTTTTCTCTTTCTTCAAACGCAATTCTTCATTATCTTCGATAAATCATAAATCTTGAGGTCTATAAATAATAAATAATTGCATAACTGCTAATACTATAATAATAGTAGCGAGAATCAAAAACGAAAATGGTATACCGCTAACTAAAGAATCTACATATTTTCCAGAAGTCATAAATATTGAAATAAACATTGAAGAAAATAGTGCTCCGATTGGAGTATTGAATCCAATAAGTGCTACCGCGATTCCTTGAAATAAATTTGGATTTATTTCACCTCGTTGTTGTGGAAATAAATTTTGTATTCCAAAAAAATATATTCATGCTGCAATTCCTGCTAATGCTCCAGAAAGAGCCATTGCCTTAAGAAATTCTTTATTTTTAGAAAATCCTATATAATCTGCCACTGATTGATTAGAACCTAATATATCTTGTTTAAAACCGAATTTTGTAAATTTATAAATAAATCAAATAATAACAACTAAAGGAATCGAAACTATAATTCCTCAATTTATTTTAGTCGATCCTCCAAAAATATCTGTTAACATAGAAGAACCTAATGAAAATGAAGGATGAAAAGGTAATGTTTCAACTCCGGAATTTATGAAATCAATATTAGTTGTTCCTCAAGCAACAAAATAAAATATTACTCAATTTAACATAATTGATGAAATAACTTCATTAATTCCAAATTTGGTTTTCAATCAACCAATAAATAAAGCAACTAATAATCCTGAAAAGATTGCAACAAAAAATGTAATTACAATTCCAAATGTTCCTAAAGTATTTCCTATCAAGATAGCAATTATATAGGAAATAAATCCTGAAAATAACATTTGCCCAGCCGAACCAATATTAAACATTCCAACCCTAAATGATACAACCATTGCTAATCCTAATGGTAATATCCATGACAAATTACCAATAAAATCTCCAATTCCTGATAAGGAACCGAAACTTCTATAAAATAATTGCTCTATATATTCTAAAACTGGTTGACCTGTTATTGTTAATAATATGATCCCAATTAACATACCTATAAATATAGCAAATAATGAATAAAAAAATTTATTAGATGATTTTACCTTTTCAAGTTTATTTTTAGGTTTTGTTATTTTAAACATATTAATTCACCTGACCAATCATTAATTTTGATATTTTTTCCATTGATGTTTTTTTAGGATTAATAATATCTATTATTTCTCCCTTGTACATAATTGCTATTCTGTCACATACTTCAATTAATTCAGAAATTTCTAATGAATATAAAAGTGTTGATTTACCTTGGGAATTATCAATCATTTTTTTATAAATGTGATCAATAGCAGAAATATCTAATCCTCTTGTAGGATGACCAGCAATTAATAATTTATGTGGTTTTAATATTTCTCTTCCAACTACAAACTTTTGTTGATTTCCTCCAGAAAGATTTTTAATTGGAATAGAATTTGAATATGCTCCATCAACTTTTAATTCTCTAATTATTTTAGAAGTTCAATTATTTGTTTGAGAATTTTCTAACAACATTGAACTTCCGTCATTTTCGTTTAAAAGTCTATTGAAATAATATTTATTTTGAATATCATGTTTTTTAATTTTTTTCTCATCAAGAGAAAAAAATGATGCAATATCAGAATCTGTCATTTCCTTTAAAGAATTTATTTCTTTACTAAAATTTTCTATTGTTTTAAGTAATTTTTTTTCATTCAAAAGATTATTATTATTTTCTTGTTTAGTTTCTTTAGATACATTAGATTTTTGAAGTAAAACATTAATTTTTAATTTATTATGTTTCACTTTTTCTTTAAATGAAATTTTTTCTTGTTTTAATAAAAAAAGTTCAAAATCAATTAATTTTCTTTCCTTTTTTGTTAATTTAACTATAGATTTAATTAAATTTGAATTAGTTTTTACTCTTCAATATTTTGAAAATTCTGGTGAATCAAATGTAGAAAGAATTGAATTGAATTTCAATGATTTTTCTTTCACAATACCATGAGAAAATCTATTAATAGGAATATGAGAAAACAACGAATTTCTAATATGAGTATTCATTTTTTCTCCATTAGCATTAATTATTGTTTCATCTTTAAAAAGAATATTACCTTCGGTTGGTTTTCTTAAGCCCACAATAGTTTGAATAATTTGTTCCTGACCATTACCTTCAATTCCAGCCAAACCAAATATTTCTCCTTCTTTTATATCAAAAGAAACATCATTTAATGCTCGAAATCCTTTTGAAGTAATATAAGATAAATTATTAATTTTTAATAAAATTTTATCCGAAACTTTTTTTGTTGGGTATGAAAGTTGAATTTTTTTACCAATCATTTCTTTTGCTAATATTTCAATATTAAGTTTAGAATTGTTGATATGTGTTCCTATCATATTTCCTTTTCTTAAAATTGATATTGTATCAGCTAATTCTTTGACTTCTTTAAGTTTGTGCGAAATAAATATTATAGTTTTTCCTTCTTTTTTAAGAGAAAAAATTGTTTTTATTAAATCTTGAATTTCTTTAACTGACAAGGTTGCTGTCGGTTCGTCAAAAACAATAATTTGTTTACTTTTTCATAAAACTTTTAAAATTTCAATCATTTGTCTTTGGCCAATAGGCAATTTTGATGCTTTTACATTAGGATCTAAATTTATATTATATTTTTTAGTAATTCTTTTATATTTATCAAGAATTTTTTTATTATCAATTTTTCCAAAGAAATCAGTTTTTCCTTCTTGTCCCAAGATAACATTTTCTAAAACAGTAAAGTTTTCAACTATATGAAAATGTTGATGTACCATTCCAATATTATATTTTTTTGATGAACCTGATTGATACATATTAACTATATTTTTATTAATAAAAATATCACCCTTGTCTTGTTTGTATAAACCAAAAATGATATTCATTAATGTGGATTTTCCTGAGCCATTTTCTCCTACGAGTGCATGTATTTCATTTTTTTTAAATGAAAGAGATATATTATCATTAGCAATTATTTTTCCACCTAGAAAAGTCTTAGTTATATTTTTTAACTCTAAAATAAATTCTTTAGATTGGGTTTCAATAGTGTTTACCATTTCAGTTTTCTTTCTATAATATTTTAAAATAAATTTTATCTATATTTAAATATTACCATAGAAATTATTTTCCAATACAAAAATTAGAAAATAAATTAGTAAGATAATTTTTATCTATTTCTTTACCAATTATTTTACCTAAAATTTTAGGATTATTTTATGAAATCATTGGTGTTTCTTGTCATTCTGTTATTGACATTTATATCGTGCTCAGATAAAGCAGAAATAGAAAAATTACAAAAAGAAAATAAACAACTATCTGCTAAGCTTATAAA
>JABSQD010000020.1 GCA_013214765.1 Mycoplasmataceae bacterium
TAAAAAATTATTAGATAATTGAGAAGGGAAAAATTCTTCTAAAGTAAGTAAGGATTTAATAATTTCATTATTAAAAGAAATTATAAATAAAAATTTAGAGGGGTTAGATAAATATTTTTTTATTAACCATTCTATAACTTGATTGTCAGACAACAAGTGGAATTTATGAGAAGAAGATAATATAAAAGATGAAACTTCTGGTTATGATGATTCAAAAAACATTCCATTGATAAATAATAAAATGTTTAGAATACAATCTAATTTTTATGAATTAGAGGTTGAATTAAACGGAGAGAAAGTTATTTTTAAAAATGCAAATAAATTAAAAATAAGAGAAAAAGATATTTCTCATTTTAAAAAATTTAATAATTTTATTGATGATAGTGCTTCGAAGAGTTTTAAAGATATTGTTGAGAGTGTTTTGAAAACAAGAAATATTGATGATAAAGAAAATTATATATTCAAATATATAAATGGTATTCAAACTGATAAAGAATCAATTAAATATTTTGAATTTAAATATAATAATATTAAAAAATTACATATATATAATGATATTTTTAAGTAAAGAAAATAATAGGGTTTGATATTACAAATAACAATTGCAGCTCCACATGGAGAAATATTTGTATTTGCATTAGTTAACTCATTATTAATTAGTTCAATATGATTATTAATAATATTATATATAATGGCAATTCTAATTGGAGGAGCAGTTGCAGTAGCAATTATCTTGTGTTAAAAATACCGGAAGTTAAAAAAACTATTTCAAAATAATATATTATTGTGCTGACAATTTAAAAAGAAAAAAAGAAGCATTATATACTTCTTTTTTAATTTATTGGAATTATTTAGTTACTATTTTATCATTAATTAAAAGTATACCTTTGTTATTATTTCACTTAACTTCAAATTTTTTATTATTTATTATTCCTTGTAAATCATCACTTTTTTCTGCATTTGATTTTGGACTTAATGGAATACCATTTTCTATAGTCGTAGGACCTTTTTTTGCTTTAGGATATACATGATCACATTCAAAATCATTTTTTGAAATACTTCTTCCGAATACATCAAATCCATTTGTATGATTTTCAAAATATTTTTTTCAAATTGTTTCTCTTTGAGAATCGTTAAAATCTTTATTTGCCATAATATTACCTCCTTTCTATTCATAATATAAAATTATATTACAATACTCCAAATACATATCAATTTTAATAATATTGTATATACATTTAGAAAGTTTATAAAAAGTAAGTTAGATATATATTTTTTAAAATTTAATAAAACACACAAAATAACCAGATTCTCATTAGAGAAGAATATTTAGTAGCAATCATTGATACATTAAGGTTGATATAAAAAATATCATAATATACTTTTTAGCAAAAAAATTTATATTTTGCTAAAATTATTGTATAATGTATATGAAAGTAAAGTGTCATGAATATTGAAGTTCAGAAAACTATTGCTTGAATCTTATAATTAAATGTGAGGTGATTCCGATGGGAGTTTTTAACAAACATCAGTATAAAAATAATATAGTCATTTAGACTAATGAATATTATATAAATAATATTAGAAACAGAGCATTATGCTCTGTTTTATTTTATATAAAGTAGAATCAAGTTTTATAATAAAAATGATGAAGGAATATTAACATTAGTTAATCATTTATGACATCAGTAATTATTTTTAAAATTTTTTTTTGATATCTCGGTTCAATTATCTTACCTTTTGTCTCGATATTTCCGTTTTCCACTTCTTTTTTAGAAATTATAAAAATATGATCTAATTTTATAATTGACTCTTCTTCTAAAACAAATCAACTATCCTTTATATTTTTACTTGTTCCAAAATCTTTAGATTTTAAAGCAGTCATTGGACAAACTAGTATATTATTATGAGAAATATTTGGATTTATTACAACATAAGGTCTACTGCCTTTATTTTCTACGTTAGGGTAACTAATATTTACTTTTTTTTCATTTATATATATAATTTCAAATTTATTTATTCCTTTTTCCATTATTTTTTTTGATTAAAAACAGTTACATTTTCATGTTGGGTAGTCATCCCAACTGACAACTTTCTATTTTTTAATTTAATTAACTATTTTAAAAAGAATAGAACGTCATGAAGTAGAACTTCAAATTAATTATACAAGTAAATAACACAAAATAACACAAAATAACACAAAATAATACAGACAACACAAAATAACACAAAATAATACAGACAACACAAAATAACACAAAATAACATAGTATAAAAATAAAGGAAACAATACACAATGTTATTAAGGAAAATAATACCAAATAATCAAGAAAAATAATGAAAGGAGTATTAAAGTGAGTAATATAAAACGAATGACCAAAAGAGAAGTTCTATTAGATGAGTTTAAAAAATATGGAGTTAATAAAATCATTCCTAAATTTAAAGATAAAGGACAATTAAACATCACTTTATTTCTTTGTGAAAAGTCAAAAAAAATCGTATTTTTTTCAAATTTAATTAAAGGAGAGAGTAAGTACAAAAATATTAAAGATCTAGATAGAGATCCCATAACAACATTTTTTTCATCTAAAAAAGTTTGATATGAAGAGGTTAATAAGATAATTGAAAAGAGTAACAATCTTTCTTCTTGAAAAGTAAGACATTATATTAAAAAGACATCTGAAGAAATGTGAAAATTTTCAGATAATTATATTTTGAAAGAAAAATGGAAAAATAATAATGGTAATTATGGATATGGAGAATATTATTTTTATAAATCTAATTAATAAAATAAATACGAAATATGTTAATTTTATTAATAAAAAGCAAATACTAAACTTTGAATATCGAAACTATTTTAAAAGAGATATAATTTATAATAATTATATATTTTAAGTAAAAATAATGAAATTTGAATTAAAAAGTAAATACAATCCATCAGGAGATCAACCAAAAGCAATTAAAGAATTAATTGCCTCTATAAAAATAAATCAACATACTGTTTTATTAGGAGCAACAGGAACAGGTAAAACATTTACCATGGCAAATATAATAGAAAAATATGGTAAAAATACTTTAGTTTTAGCACCTAACAAAACATTAGCTAATCAACTTTTTATTGAATTAAAAGAAATGTTTCCAAATAATAAAGTTGAGTATTATATTTCTAATTTTGATTTTTATCAACCAGAAGCATACAAACCTTCAACAGATACTTATATTGAGAAATCATCTCAACAAAATTGACAATTAGAAATGATGAGAACTTCTGCCACAACTTCCTTAATAACAAATGATGATGTTATTGTAGTTGCATCTGTTGCTGCTATTTTTGGTCATAGAAATCCAATAGAATATGGAGATTCATTTACTAAAATAAAAATAGGACAAAAAATTAAAAGAAAAATTTTTTTATATGAATTAGTTCAAATGGCTTATGAAAGAAAAGATGATTTATTTCCTGGTTCTTTTACAACCAAAGGAGATGTAATTGAGATTTCTCCATCTTGAACAGATCAATTTCATTTAAGAATTGAAATGTTTGGGGATGAGATAGAACAAATAGTGGAAATAAATAATGTTACAAAGAACATTATTAAAAGATATGATAATTTTGTTATCTTTCCAGCTAATTTTCACACTGTTAAACAAAATGAAATTAAGGGTGTTGTTAATCAAATAGAAGAAGATTTACATATTAGACTAACTGAATTTAAAAAAAGAGGAAAATTATTAGAAGCTCAAAGATTAGAACAAAGAGTTAGGTTCGATATTGAACAGTTAGAGGAATTTGGTATGACTTCAGGAATAGAAAACTATTCTATTTATTTTGATAAACATAGATCAAAAGGAGAAACTCCTGACACACTTTTAAGTTATTTTCCAAAAGATTATTTATTGATAATTGATGAATCTCATTTATCAATACCTCAAATAAAAGGAATGTATAAAGGGGATAAATCAAGAAAAGAAAATTTAGTAGAATATGGTTTCAGATTACCTTCAGCATTAGATAATAGACCTTTAATGATTGAGGAGTTTGAAAAGAAGATAGGTAAAACTGTTTATGTATCTGCTACTCCATCAGAATATGAATTAGAAAAATCTGGAAATAAATTTGTAGAACAAATAATTAGACCAACAGGATTATTAGATCCAATTATTGAGTTAAGACCAGAAAAAAATCAATTAGATGATTTAATGGCTGAAATTTACAATCGTAAAAAATTAGATCAAAGAGTATTTATAAATACAACTACAAAAAAACTTTCAGAAGACATTGCAACATATATGAAAGATAATGGAATTTCAGTTGCATATCTTCATTATGATTTAAAAACTTTAGAAAGAGAAGATGTTCTTAGAAAATTAAGAATGGGTATTTATGATTGTGTTGTAGGAATTAATTTATTAAGAGAAGGATTAGATATTCCAGAGGTTTCATTGGTAGCAATTCTTGATGCTAATAAAAATGGATTCATGAGAAATACAAGATCACTAATTCAACTTATAGGTAGAGCATCAAGAAATTCTGATGGTAAAGTTATAATGTATGCAGATCATAATTCAAAATCAATGACTGAAGCAATAAAAGAAACAGATCGTAGAAGAGAAATACAAATAGCATATAATGATGAAAATGGAATTGTTCCTAAGACAATTATTAAAGATATTCCAAAACCTGCTTTAGAAGAATTTGAAAATAGACATAAAGTAAAATTCTCTGCAATGAAAATTAAAGAAAAATTATCAGTATTAGAAAAAGAAATGATGGAAGCATCATCAAAATATGATTTTGAAAGAGCAATTAAACTTAGAGATTTAATTACGGAAATAAAAGGAGGATTAAAATAATGGCGAAAAAAAATATCGAAATAAGAGGAGCAAAAGAAAACAATCTTAAAAACATAGATGTTGATATTCCCAAAGATAAACTAACAGTCATAACTGGTGTTTCAGGATCAGGGAAATCTTCTTTAGCATTTGGAGTTTTATATAATGAAGGAAGAAGAAGATATGTTGATTCTTTATCTAATTATGCTAGACAATTCATTGGTGGCACATCTAAGCCTGATGTTGAATCTATCGAAGGATTATCTCCAGCAATAGCAATTGATCAAAAAACAACATCTAATAATCCAAGATCAACAGTTGGGACAATTACTGAAATATATGATTTTTATAGACTTTTATTTGCTAGAGTTGGAACACCATTTTGTCCTGTTCATAATATTAAAATAACAGCACAAACAATAACAGAAATACTTAATAGTATTTATGATAAAAATAATAATAAAATGATACAAGTACTATCTCCAAAAATAATAGATGCTTTAGGTCCTCAACCAGATTTAATTAAACAATTGAAAGAACAAGGTTTTGTTAGAATCTTAGTTAATGGAAAAATTAAAAGACTTGATGAAAAAATTAACTTTTCTAAAACAGGAACATATACAATATCTATTGTTGTTGACAGAATTAAAGTTGATGAGGATAATAGAAGTAGATTATTCGAAGCTATTCAAGTAGCAACTGATTATGCTGAAGGTATAGTTGAAGTTGAAAATTTAGATTCAAAAGAAATCTATAAATTTTCAAGAAACTATTCATGTCCACATGGAGATTTTTTTATAGATAAAATTGAACCTAGAACTTTTTCATTCAATTCTCCTCATGGTGCTTGTTTAAAATGTAAAGGTTTAGGAACTATTGAAGAAGTTACTTGAGAAAAAATAGCTAATCCTAATAAAACAATTCTTGAAGGAGGAATTGGATATTTTGGTGAAAAAATGTCAGGTGTAGATTGACAGTCTTTTGAAACATTATTAAGTCACTATGAAATACCATTGATAAATAAACTTTCAACATTTACTCAAAAACAAAAAGATTTTATTTTATATGGTTCAAACGAACCTATTCATTATGTTATCAAAACTGAAAAAGCATCTGTAAGAAAATTTGATAGGATTGAAGGAATAGCAGATAAGTTATGAAGAAGGTATGAATCAACATCTTCAAAAAATGCAAGAGATTATTATAAGAAATTTTTAGGTTCTAAAATATGTGATATTTGTAATGGACTTAGATTAAATAAAAAAGCTTTGTCAGTTAAAATTAATGATTTAAACATAACTGATCTTACAAAACTTTCAATTGCCGATTCGAAGAAGTGAGTAGATAATATAAAACTAAATAAACAAGAAAGCATTATTGCAGGATTGGTCCTTTCTGAAATTAAATCTAGATTCTTATTTTTAATAAATGTTGGATTACATTATTTAACATTAGATAGAATAGCAGGAACTTTATCAGGTGGAGAATCTCAACGTATAAGATTAGCATCTCAATTAGGTTCAAGACTAACCGGTGTTATATATGTTCTTGATGAACCTTCAATAGGTTTACATCAAAGAGATAATGGAAAGCTTATTCAAACTTTAAAAGAAATTAGAGATTTAGGTAATACGGTAGTGGTAGTTGAACATGATGAAGAAACAATGTTTGAATCAGATTATATAATAGATATCGGACCAAAAGCAGGAGAAGCAGGAGGAGAGATTGTTGCATTTGGAACACCAGATCAAGTTTCGAAAATGAAAACTCTTACTGGAGATTTTCTTTCTGGAATAGATTATATTGAAATTCCTAAAAAAAGAAGAAAAGGAAATGGTAAATTTATTCAGGTTAATGGTGCAAAAGAAAATAATTTAAAAAATATTAATGTAACAATTCCGTTAAATACATTCACAGTTGTTTCTGGTGTTTCAGGTTCAGGAAAATCTACTTTAGTTAATGAAATTATTTATAAAGGGATTTTTAATAAAATAACAAAAACAGGAGATCAAAAACCAACAGGAAAACATGATAGTCTTTTAGGTTCTCAAAATGTTGATAAAATTATTCATATTACTCAAGATCCTATTGGTAGAACTCCAAGGTCTAATCCAGCTACATATACTGGTGTGTTTGATGAAATAAGAGATATTTTTGCATTATCTCCAGAGGCAAAAATTAGAGGATATGCTAAAGGTAGATTTTCATTTAATGTTCCTGGAGGAAGATGTGATAAATGTCAAGGTGATGGAATTATTAAAATTGCAATGCATTTTTTACCTGATGTTCATGTTACTTGTGATCAATGTGATGGTAAAAGATATAATGAAGAAACATTATTAATTAAATATAAAGAAAAAACAATATCTGATGTTTTAGAAATGTCAGTTGATTTAGCATATGAATTTTTTATAAATGTTCCAAAAATTCAACACAAACTTAAATTTTTAAAAGATGTTGGATTAGGTTATATTAAATTAGGACATTCAGCAACATTGTTATCAGGAGGAGAAGCTCAAAGAGTTAAGTTGGCTTTACACTTACAAAAAAGACCAACTGGTAAAACATTATATATTCTAGATGAACCAACAACAGGATTACATCATGCTGATATTAAATTATTATTAAAAGTATTAGACAGAATAGTTAGTGGAGGAGATTCATTAATAGTTATTGAACATAATATTGATGTAATTAAAATGGCTGATTATATTATTGATATGGGACCAGACGGTGGTGATGATGGAGGACGAATAGTTTCTAAAGGTTCTCCAGAAGTAGTTTCAGGTTCTAAAGATTCAGCAACAGCACCTTTCTTAAAGAATGCATTAAATAAGTTTAAATAAAATTATGAAAATAAATTGAAGTACAATACCAACATCTCCAGGAGTTTATCTTTGAAAAGGAATAAACGATCAAGTTATATATGTAGGTAAAGCAAAAAATTTAAAAAATAGAATGAAACAATATTTTAAAGATAATCTTTCTCCTAAGAATAAGTTATTATTAATAAATATTGTTGATTTTGATTTTCAAGTTTGTTCTTCAGAAATTGATGCTTTAGTATTGGAACAAAATCTAATTAATGAATATGAACCAAAATTCAATATTAAGATTAAAGCTTCAACTACATATCCATATATTGAGTTAAGAACAGGAACAAGCATATCTCTTGTTATTTCAAAAAAATTAAAATTTAATAGAAATTCTAAATATTTTGGACCTTATCCTAATGGATATTCAGCAAGAAAAATAATAAATATATTATCTAGTGTATTACCTTTAGATAAATGTTTATCTCCAAATTCTGGAAAACCTTGTTTAAATTATATAATGCTTAGATGTATTGGTAAATGTATAGGAATTGATTACACTAATG
>JABSQD010000021.1 GCA_013214765.1 Mycoplasmataceae bacterium
AAATCAATTAAAGTAAATTTTTTTCCCTAAAATTAATAAATTTAAAAAGTATTATTAAACAATTAAACCATTAAAATTAAAGATTAAAAATGGGTCTTCTTTCCTTATTTCGAAAAAACAAATCTTCTCCTGCAAAACCAAAAAAAATTGAAATAGTATAAAATATTTCTGTTATTACTAAATAAGAAAAAAAACCTATTGGAATCGCAATAATCATATTAGATTTTCTAAAAGAAAAAAAATATTGGATAATTCTACCAATAGCGTAAAAAATAATTAACAACATTAACAATGTTAATAAAAGTACTAAAAATGTATTTCCAATTAAAAGATTTAATATAAACATATTTAAATTATATAAAATAAAAAGAGCAATGCTCTTTTTAATTATTATCTTTAGTTTAAATAACGTCGGATTTTTTCATTGCTATTTCTAAAGCTTCTAAAGCTTTTTCAGCATCCTTGCCTTTGGCTTCGATAGTTATTTCTTCTCCACATTTAATACCTAATGCCATTAATGACATAATTGATTTTAAATTTCCTGATTTTTCCCCTATTGAAATAATCATTTCTGATTGAAATTTAGTTGCCTCTTGAACAATAACTGAAGCTGGTCTAGCATGTAATCCTACCGGATCTTTAATTATTACTTTAATTTTCATGATTTCTCCTAATCAATTATAAACCTATCACAATGTATAGGTACTAATAAATTATATAATAAAAATAACTTATTAAAAATCTTTTATATATTTTAAAAACTAAATTAGTTTAAACAAAGGTTCTCCGGCTTTTACTGTTGAACCTGCAATTCTTTCTATTGTATAATTTCCTATTGATTCATTTGTAACAAGGACCATCGTGTCTGTAGAAACGGCTTTTGATTTAATTTTTTTTAAATCCACTTCAGTTAAAATAGAATCATTTTTTAATTTATCTCCTAAAAATGATTTTTGATTAAATCCTTCCCCTTTTAAATTAACTGTTTCAATTCCAATATGAATTAATAAATCCAATTTCTTAACACTTATCCCATAAGCATGTCCACCTTCAAAAGCCATTTTAACTTTACCTTTAATAACTGGCGAAAACATTATAGTTGTTTTATTAGAAGGTGTTATCGCAAATCCTTTTCCAACCATCTCTTTAGCAAATATTTCATCATTTACTTTATTTAAATTTTTAACTTTTCCATCACATGGTGATAATATAATAATTTCTTTTTTCATATTTTTTTACCTATTTATATTATAATAGTATATTATTTTTATCTAAAAATAATTGTATTAATTTTTTAACTTCTTCTTGTGTTTCAACATTAAGAACTAAATCAACTAATTTTTCAGCTTCTGATTTATTTATTTCAGAAACAATTTTTCTAATTTGCAAAATGGATGTAGAAGACATTGAAAATTCATCTAATCCCATTCCGACCAAAACAGGAGTTAGCATCGGTTCGCTAGCAACTTCTCCGCAAATGGCTGTTCATTTTCCCTCTTTATGTGAAGCATCAATAATTCTTTTTAATTTTCTTAAGGTCGCTGGAGAAAACGGTTGATAAAGATACGATACTGATTTTGACATTCTATCTGCTGCAAATGTATATTGAATTAAATCATTAGTACCTACTGAAAAAAAATCTGCATATTTAGCAAATTTATCTGCTAATTCAACTGTTGACGGAACCTCTACCATAATTCCTAATTCATATTTTCCAATTTTATATCCTTCACTTTTAAGTTTTTTTTCATTTTTCTTAAATCTTTCTTTTACCATTTTAAATTCTTCAATAATAGATATCATTGGAATATTAACTGCCAACTTACCAAATGCCGATGCTCTTAATAATGCTCTTATTTGAATATCAAAAATATCTGTTTTATCTAATTGTAATCTTATAGCTCTATAACCTAAGAATGGATTCATTTCATATGGAAATTTAAAATAATTAAGTGTTTTATCTCCACCGATATCAAGAGTTCTTATTACAACTCTTCCTTTAACTGATTCTAAAACTTTTTTATATGCTTGGAATTGTTCTTCTTCTGTAGGTCAATCTTCAGCATCCATATAAAGAAATTCTGTTCTGAATAATCCAATACCATCTGAACCATTATTATTAACTGATTCAATATCATTTGGTGAACCAATATTAGATGAAATTTCTGTATGTCATCCATCTTTAGAAATAGAATTTTTATTTTTAAATGTCAATTCAATTTTTCTTGTCTTTTTAAGATTTTCTGTTTTCTCTTTAAAATCTTTAATTATTTGAGTATTCGGATTAATAATTATTTCTCCTGAATTACCATCCATTAAAATCATTTGATTTTCTAATATATCAAATACTACAGATCCTACTCCTACTATTGCTGGAATTTCTAGTGTTCTAGCCATAATTGCTGAATGAGATGTTTTCCCACCTATCTCAGTAATGAATCCTTTAATAAATTTTATATTCAATTGTGAAGTTTCTGAAGGTGTTAAATCATGAGCAATAATAATTACTTCTTCATTAATCAATGATAAATCTTTTATTTCTATACCTTCAATTATTTTAATTAATCTTGTTGTAACATCTGTAACATCTGCTACTCTTTCTTTCATATAATCACTATCCATTGATAAAAACATTTGTTTAAATATATTTGCAACCTCTGAAATTGCAAATGATGCATTAATTTTTTCTAATTTTATTTTATTATTTACTTGTGAAATCATTTCTGGGTCCATAAGTATTCCTAAATGTGCATCAAATACTATTGCTTTTTCTGTACCTAATTTTTCAATTGCTTTTTTCTTAAGATTTATTATTTGTTCAGCAGCAATTTTTTGAGCGTTTTCAAATTTTGCAATTTCTGTTTGAGGTTCTTTAATAATTTTTCTAATAATTTTAGGCATATTATCTTTCAAGATATATGCTTTTGCATTAGAAATACCATTAGAGGCTCCTATTCCATTAAATTTAATCATATTTTTTCCTTTGTTCATTACTAATGTAATTATATTAAAAATAATTTATATATTATGTTATTTTAATAAATTAATAAAAAAAATGGAGCATGTGAAGGGAATCGAACCCTCATCCACTGGTTGGAAGCCAGTCATAATAGCCATTATACTACACACGCACCTAAAATTTTATACTTTAAATACATAATTATTATATTACAAAACGATAATAAAATTTCACAAAATTTTATTATTATTTTAAAAAAGACCTTTAAAAAATCTTAATATAAAGTATATAATCGATCTCCCAAACCATCAATCCGATCTTTTTGTTATAGTTAATATTGAATTATTTTTAATTTTTTCAAAATATTTAACTAAATTCAAAACTTCATTTGAACACATTTGAATATTGGTTTCGAAATGATGAAATAGAGCTCTATAATCTAAATTAGTGGTTCCAAATATTGCCTTATCCTCATCAAAAAGAAACATTTTTGTATGAATAAATATATTGTTGGTTCTGTATACTTTAACTCCAAGTTCCGTTAATGTTTCAATATCAAAAGTTCCTTGATAATAAGCTGATTTTTTATCTTTAAGTCCAGTAGTAATCATTTCAATTTTTACTCCTCTATTTATTGCATTTCTAATCTTATTTTTAAAAGAAATTGGAAACACAATGTAGGGAGAAATTATTCTTATATTTTTTTTAGATAAATCAATTTTTTCTTTAATTCTATTAAAAGTTAAAGGAATCGGTCTCTCAGGAGAATCATATAAAATTTCTACTTTTTTCTCTAAATAAATATTTAAATTTTTAGTTTTAGATTTATTATTTAAAAATTCTTTTGAAATATCATCTTGAGTAGCTATATGTCATTGTATCGAAAAAATAGATTCAAAAGCTTTCACTACATTTCCCGAAGCCTTATAATGAGTATCTATTCACTCACCATATTTTCCAGTTAATCCAGCATATTCATCTCCAAAATTAATTCCACCAAATAAAACAATATTGCCATCAATAGTAACAAACTTATTATGAGTTCTTCAATTATCTGCTCCTGATGGAGAAAATCATTTAATGGGTCTAAAATCTACAATTTCAAATCCTTCTTTTCTTAGGCCATTAATAATTTTATTTGTTAATCTTAAATTTCCTAAATGATCAAATAATATTCTTATTTTAACTCCTTCTTCTTTTTTTATTCTAAGAATAGAAAAAAGCTTCGACTGTAAAATTCCTTGATTAAATATAAAATATTGAATATTTATATATTTCTTAGCTTTTTCCAATTCCTTAAATAAAACTGGAAATTTTTCTTCACCATTCATTAATAATTCAAATTTTGAATTAGAAATATTTTTTTCTAATATTTCATTTTCTAATAATTCTGATTTTTTTAATTTTTTTATTATTTTTTTAGGAGATCTTGCAAATATAAAATATACATAAAACCCAACTCCTGGAAACATAAACTCTAAAAATGTTCAAGTAACTTTTGCTTGAACATCTGTTCTTTCATTTAAATAAGCATGTATTAATGCTCAAAAATTAAATATATAATAAATTAAAATAACTACAAGAGATATTAAAAAATATCCATATGCCAAAAGTAAAATAGGAATTAGTATAATTGGAAAAATTACTAATAATAATAATCCTACTCCGATGGCTGCTCTTGTTGGTTTATGTTTAATCATGATTATTAAAAAATGGCGGAGAAGAAGGGGCTCGAACCCTCGCACGTATAAACGCCTACATCCTTAGCAGGGACGCCTCTTTTCCATCTTGAGTACTTCTCCATAAAAATATTATAATACAAATTATATTATACTAACATAAATGTATTTAATATATACGAAATAGATTTTGGGAAATGTTCTATATCTGATGGTATATCAATTAATATAAAAGTTATTGTAGTAATAGAAAAATAAATAGATATAGTCATTATATCAACAACAGTTGTTTGAACAGGTCCAGAAAAAATTGCTCCATCAATATTATATTTTTTTGCAATAATTGGAAGAACTGCACCAACTAAATTACCTAAAACAATTGTTATAAAAAATGATACTGATGCAATCATTGCAATTAACATCATATATGAGACTCATTCTAAAGTTGCGGTACCTTTTCCATATCCGCCAAATTCTCCAAATATTCCTCAAATAACAATTATTCTAAAGAATGCTGTAACCATTACTACAAGTCCTATAATACAAGCAACAAAAAATTCTTTTCTAATTGCCTTTCCATAACTACCTTTATTAATTTCTCCTAAAGCAATCGATCTAACTAAAGTGGATGAAGTTTGCGATCCCGCATTACCTGCAGAATCATTTATTGATGAAGAAAGTGATAATGCTGTCACAACAGCCAATATAGCTATTCCTGACCCACTTAATCCACTAATATTACTAGGATCAGCCATTCAACTATTAGAAATTCAAATATTTTGAAAACCAAGAATAATAATTTGAGTAAGTGTACCAATTATTAATAATGAAATAATTCATGGAACTCTTGACTTAAACATCTCTATAATAGAAATATCTAAATAAGGTTTATTAATAACTTTAATAGCGGCTTGTTCATAAGCGGCTTCTTCAGCTTCTTCATATTTTTCAATAATATCTTCTGCTTCGATAACTCCTATTAATTTATTTTTTTCATTAACAACAGGAACTGCAGATAAATCATACTGACTAATATCTTCTTGAGCTTCGGCAATATGATCTGTGACTTTTGCTGGAATAGTTTTTTCTACTCATTCATCAATAATATCAATATTTTTATTTGCGATTATACTATCTGGTTTAATATAACCAACATATTCTTTTGTTCTGGAATCAAAAACAAAAATATTTCCAACTATTTCTAAGTCATCATTATTAACTTGATTAGAAATTAACTCCTTAGCTTTTTTAATTGTAATTCCTGAAGGAATAGAAATATATTCAACAACCATGTGATAACCTATTTGATGTTTTTGATATCTCAGAATTGAATTAATTTTAGATCTTGTATCTGAGTCAGCGGCTTTTAATATTCTGCTTGTTATTTTTAAGGGAAGTTCCTCCAAAATATCAATTGCTTCATCAGTGTACATTTCTTCAAATATTTCTGATATTTCTTCAGAAGTTAAAGTCTCAATAACATTCTCTTGTTGTTCTGGACTTAATTTTGAAAATAATTCTGAAGCATCTTTTTCTCTTAATAAACGCAATAAAAGAACTGATTTTTCAGTTTGTCATTCTTCTATTTCCTTATATATATCCGATGGATGAAATTCATCAAAGATTAATCTAACCTTTCTAATATTTCTTTCATCAACGAATTTAGATAATCCTTTTAATAAAATTTTTGTGTTCTTCATAATTTAAAGTTAATATTAATTATAATTTTTCTACCATTCCTAGCATAATTTCAAACATATCAGTAAATCCTGTTTTTCTTTCGTTTGATGTTGTGTATTCATGCTTTGCTACATGATCTGAAACTGTCAATAATACAATAGCTTTTTTTCCTAAAGATTTAGCAATTGCATAAAGAGCATATCCTTCCATTTCAACTACATCAATTCCTTTTTTAACAAAATCTTTAGGAACATCAATATTATGAGTTTTATAAAATCACATTGAAGAATTTACTGTTGTTGTTAAAATTTTTTTATTTGTTTTATGTTTTTTAGACACATCCTGAGCAATTTTAACTAAACCTGGATCAGCTTCTAAAGTATCAACTCCTGAAAATCCAAATCCTTCTCCATAATTAGATTTTGAATATGATTTTTCAGCAATTATAATATCTCATATATTAATATCTAAATTATAAGATCCACATGAACCAAATCTTATAATTGTTTCTACATCATATTCTGAATATAATTCAAATGCATATATTCCTATTGAATCCAATCCCATTCCATGACCCATTACAGTAATTTTTTTATCTTTATAAGTTCCTGTGTATCCAAGCATTCCCCTAATATCAGTTATTAGTTTGGCATCTGGAATATAATTTTCCACAAAAATTTTAGCTCTTAACGGATCTCCAGGCATTAATACTATTTTTGCTATTTCATCTTTATTTGCTGCTATATGTGGTGTTGACATAATTTTTCCTTCTTTCTTTTTTTCTTTCTAAACTCATAAATCAACTATTCTTCCAAATAGATCCCTTTGATTTACATCTTCATATTTTGAATTGAAAAAAATTCTAATTTTTCCAGTTTCTTCTGATAAAACAATTATAATGGCTTTAGTAACTTCTGAAAGTCCTAATGCTGATCTATGCCTAGTTCCAAACTTTTTAGGAACTGGTTGTTGAGAAAGATTAGTAATATATGCCGATGCTCTATCTATTCTATTATTTTTAATAATAATGGCACCATCATGCAAAGGTGTTTTAGATCCTTCAAATATATTAATCATTAAATTTGATGTAATCCTAGAATCAATTAATTCAGAATCTGTCACATACTCATTTGTTTCATTTTTAACATCAATAACTATTGATGCACCTTTTTCAGATGTTTTTAATAAATCAACTGCTGTCTGTATTTCTTGTATTATTGATATTTTTTCTTCTTCAGAAGTATTTGTAATTAATGTTCTCTTAAACATTTTTATAAATTTATTGAATAAACTATATGTTAGTGGAGAGAAAATAATAACAACAAAAATTAATACTATAATTAATATACCTATTATTTCCGAATTTAAAAGTAGTTCATTTTGTGTATTGATAATATTCATATTCTTTTCCTTATCTTTATTATACTAAATTAATATTTA